>JAGRBY010000225.1 GCA_020433835.1 Anaerolineae bacterium
CGGAGAGAACGGCATCATTCTGGATATGTCGGCCAACAAACTGATGGACAGCGCCTTTGTCGATCAGGTTGAGGAGCAGATCGCCCGCAGCGATCTGGTGATGTCGGTGTTGGAAATTCCGGTTGAAGCGGCTGTGCGGGCTATGGAACTGGGCCAAAAGCACGGCGTCAAAACCATCCTCAATCCCGCCCCGGCTCAACCCTTACCGACTGAAGCCTTCCAGCACATCGACTACCTTACCCCCAACGACACCGAACTGCGCATCCTGCTGGGCCTCTCCCCGGACGATCCAACGCCTACGCTAGAGCTGGCCGAAAAACTGCGCGGCTACGGCGTGGGCAATTTGATTGTGACGATGGGCGATGAGGGCGCGTTGGTCATGACCGCAGACGGCGTCGAGAAAGTACCGGGCGTCTCCGTCGACGTGGTCGATACCACCGGCGCGGGTGATGCCTTCAATTCGGGACTGGCCGTGGCTTTAGCCTCCGGCAAACCGCTGGCCGAAGCCGTACGCTACGCCAACTGCGCCGGAGCCATCGCCTGCACGAAGCTGGGCGTCATTCCCTCTTTAGGCATGCAGGCGCAAGTCGATCAGTTTTATGCGGAGCAGTACGGCAAATAATTTTATAAAGACAGAATTTACAAGATTTTCAAGATAAAAATCAACAATCGTATCAATCCTGTTAATCCCGTCGAAAATGAGACAAGTGTAGGATTAAAAGCGATTTAAGGAGACACGTTATTTATGAAACGCGGAAAAATACTGAATGCGGAACTTAACCACGCCATTGCTACGATGGGCCATGGCGATTTGATGATTGTCTGTGACGCCGGTTTTCCCATCCCCAGTAGCACCTGGCGGATAGATTTGGCAATTACCCAAGACGTACCCGATTTGGAAACTATCTTGGGTCTTATCAGCGAAGACTTTATTGCCGAAAAAGTATCCTACGCCGCCGAAATGGCTGAAAACAATCCACCTCTGCTGGAGAAAGTTCATCGATTGTTCCCGGCCAGCGCCTACGATCCCATCCCCCACCAGCAAATTCTCAGCGAGATGGCGGCCAAGGCCAAAGTCATCGTCCGCACCGGCGCGTTCGATCCGTGGGGCAACATTTTGCTCTACTCCGGCGTCGATGCGCCGATCTGGTTTACCAAACCCGGTCTGAACGTGCCGGAGGAGTACCAGGAAATTGTCAAGCGCATGAAAGAGAACGAATAGCCGGTTATAATACGATAGAGTCGTAGGTCGAATTCAGGTACGAAACCTAATAGCTGGTGCGGGACTGTCTGTTGGGTTTTGTGCCTTAATCCGGTCTACGACTCTCCTACGGTTTATAATGCGGCGAAGGCCGCCAATTTTTCTAATTCTTGGTCATAAACCGGCCGCATCATGCGCGTTATAAGTCGGCCTTCCAGCATTCCCAACAGGCCGGTTCGCCCGGTGATTTTGGTGGCGATGGTGACATAGGCTTGCTGGCCATCAGCGCGGGGGTCAACTGTAAAGGTGGTGATATAGCCATTGTCAGTGATTTCCACCAGCACGCGCCCCGGCTCAGGCTCGGTGACGAGGGCGCGGAATGATTGAAGCTGGCCCAGCACCCGCATATATGCCCGAAAGACAGTTCCGCTGCCGATGCCACCCTTTTCAACCGCCAAAGCGACGAACGGCGGTTTGGGCAAAATGTGGGGATGGCCGTTTTGATAATCGGCAATAATTGCGTAGAGTTTCTGCGGCGGGGCCTGAATGAGGGCCGAGGCAGAAAGATGGTAGACAGTCATTTTTCTCCTCATCTAAAAATAATGATCTGGAGCATCAAAGTTTACTTTGATCCCAATACTGATGACAAAGCAAGCTTTGTCGCTCCTAGATTTTCATTCCCGGTCTCGTCTCCTATGAGACTGTCTGACGCCGTAACACACTTGCGCTTTTCCTTCCCGCTACGCCAAAGCTTGCAGCAATTCATCGGTTTCTACGACAGTGGCGAATTCACCATGCAGCGTGGCTAATGACACATTATGCACTTCTTCGGCGGTGTAGTGCCGCCCCTTATGATCCGTCATTTCAAAGGCGGCTGTGGCGTCATCGACAATAAAGGTGCGAAAGCCGAGATTGCCGGCCATCCGCGTGGTCGTCGAGACGCAGTGCGGCGTTGTCAGGCCGACAACGACGATGGTATCATAACCGTTCTCGCGTAACTGCTGTTCCAAATCGGTGCCGATGAAGGCGCTGTTGACATGCTTTTGAAAGAGCGGTTCGCCATCTTGAGGTTTAACTTCCGTTTTGAGAGCGCTCCCAAGCGCGGTAGGCCGTAGCGGTGAGTTCGGCGAGACGGAAAGATGCTGCACGTGGAAGACAGGACGCTGGGACTGCCGCCAGGCGTTCAACAGCCGCACCATGTTTTGTTCAGCCATAGGGTTGTTGCGGCTGCCCCACAACGGATCGTCCATACCTTGTTGAACGTCGATGAGCAGTAAAACGGCGTCTTTAGGGAGTTTTTCTATCATGAGATGAGACCTTTCTTATCGCTATTGGCGTATGGATTTGTTTTACGTCAGTAACTTAGCCACCCGCTGTTGCAGGCTTTCTGCTTCAAATTCCATGCGAACCATGCTCAAGGCGTACTTTAATTTTATATTGTGAGGGACTATTTTTTCCAGCGTATCCAGCAGCCAATCACTCATTAAATCCTCAAGGGGGCCGGCACCTAAACAGCCAAGGGCATATTCATCGCGGCTTAGATCGGCATAGTCAATCACAGCCAAGACCAACTTTAGTCGCTCATGGCGATCCTGGGCAAACAGCATATCGACAGCCCACCAGTTTTTGTCTTGGTTTTCTTTCTCTTTAACACGATAGTAGGATAGGTAGGTTTCGGCAAATTGCTGCGCTGTGGCCGGATACCACGGTACGATACATGCTTGCCACCTGTCATCGATCAACAATTCTCGATACGACACTTTGTCTGCGGGAGAGGAAGCATCAACATCCCAGATAACCGTGCATAGGTAATGGGCATGCGCCGGTACCTCGACCACCTGGCCCTGGTAGGAAACGCGTCCTCCCCTAACATGGTCAGCGACGGGGTGAATATCGACAAAAATGCCTTTTTGGTCCGGGCTATCATAGTAGGGAAGCGTGTTGAAATAAGTGGATTGGACTAACACCCATTCGCCATCCAGTTCAATAAAAAGGTGATGCCAGGGCAGATAATCCGGTAGAATGGTGGCGACCACTGCATAGTTGGCCTTTTGTACATGCCAGACCACTTGAGCTGTAGTATGGGCTAACGTATTTTCAACGGCGGTAAAGTAAGGCGTGTGTTCAAGTTTGTGATGCGATTCCATCCGGCTATCCATTCCGCCTATTGAGCAAGGCAAGCTTTTCTTCAGTGGCCATAACCACAATCTGATCACCCATTTGGAGAAGCGTGGTTAAGTTTGGTGGTATTTCAACATGGCCATTACGCGTGTGGAGAAGAATAGTCAAATCTTCTTCAGCATGCAAAGCCGAAAGTGGTACGCCATTGAGCGCAGTCCCGCTAATGTGCAGTCGTGTGATGGCTTGCATGGTGTGACCGACCTCGACCAAGCGAATGTTGCGCCGGTTGAGCGCAGCAGCCACAAAATCGGGTGCCGCCAGGGCCGATGTGCTGTAAACAGCGGCATTAACGCCAAAGCTGTGGCGCATCTGCTCGGCCAATACATCATCGAAAATGCGGATGACAACCCGAATGTTGGGGTTGAGCGCACGGGCTTGCAAGGCCACCTGTAAGTTGGTCATATCATCGGCGGTGCAGGCAACAATGGCAGTGGCCCGACCCGCTCCGGCTTCAGCCAGCGTTGAGCGCCAGCGAAGGTCGCCAACTTTTAATGTCACCCCCATCGCCTCTAAGCGCGTGCCTAAACGACGCGGGCGGTCATCCATGGCCACCACCTGGCAGCCCAAATCGACTAAATTCTGGGCAACGCGATAGCCGGTGTTGCCCAGACCACAGACCAGTATCGCGCCATAATGGTATGATAAAAAATGGGCGGCTTGCTCGCTGCCGTGTTCGATAAGTTGGAGCATTTTGGCTACGGGGGTGAAGATAAACAGCGTATCATAGCACACCAATTGGGTATTCGGGTTTGGCTCGATGGTAGATAGGCCACCGCGATGATGGGAAACCACCGTTACGTCACGCTCCGCAGACACCTGACCGATTGTGCGGCCCAGCATCGGCGAGGTGGGGCCAAGGGGCAGCCGGGCCAAAACATAGCTTTGGTCGGCCAGTTCAAACGTCTCAACGATCTCGCCGCCAATGGCGGCATAGACAAACGTCGTCGCTGCCACCGCCGAGCGGCTGATGACGGCATCGACCGTAAACTTTTCTTGAATCTCGTCGCTCAAGTCATCCTCAAACTGGCGCAGAATAACCCGCACACCCGGCCGCAGTTTACGCGCCCAGACGGCGGTTTCCAGATTGGTCCAGTCGGAGTCGGTGCAGGCAATCACCACACTGGCCCGCTCGATGCCGGCCCGTTTGAGCGTCTCTTCGTCTTCCAGGTTGCCTAAAATAACGGGCAGGCCATCGGCAATTAAGGTTTCAACCAGCGGCGACATCTTATCATTGATGCCGACCACCGATTTATCATATTTGCGCGCCAACTGCCGCGCCACCCGATACCCAACCCGCCCCAGACCACAGACGATAATCGGCCGATCAACAGTCGCCCGCACCAGCGTCTCCTGCCACTCTTGGCCGCGCTCGGCCCGCATGAAAAAGATGCGAACCACACGAATAACCTGCACCCCAAACACCGAAAAAAAGGGCAGGCCGATTAGTGGTACAACAAAAGGGAAAATATCGAGCTGCGAGGCAGACGGCAAATCGGTGAAGGATAGTTGAAAAAAGGTCATGTTAATAACCGCAAATACGGCTTTGGCGTAGTTCAACGGGGGGCTATAGGGCATTAGCGGCAACTGCCAGCGGTTATAAACCGACTGAAAGAGCGCAGCCGTAAGCAGTAGCATCGCCAGAAGAAGAAAGGTAACCCGCCAGGGAAAAAGGTGGATAAAAACCAGAACATCACGTTTGATACTATTCCACCAACGTAGTGGCTTACTACTAAAAAGCTGAAATCGACGCCAATATTTTTTTAACCGTAGTTTCATGGATAATATAGGATGATGGTTGAATTTTGAGTCGTTTTGAATTATAGAACGCAATTTGCTGCTCAAATAGGAACACTACCTTTGCACTTTAGAAAATTAGGGCCAGAAACCAGGGTTTTTAACGTTAACAAGAGCGTTTTTGGTTGCAAAAAATTGTCAATGCGGTATCAAAACCCTGGTTTCTAAATAAGTGCAAACATAGTGATAGGAAGTAGGGATCAAGAGGAATCTTGAGCAGCCTATTCACATTTCATATTAACCAAAATTAAGCGGAACACAAGGAGAGAATACCATGATGCAAGCACGAAAAAACATCTCGACCGGCACGCCGTGGGAGCCGATGGTTGGCTACTCGCGGGCGGTGCGGGTGGGCAATGTGGTTCATGTAGCAGGCACCACCGCCACCGATGAAAATGGAGAGGTGGTCGGTATAGGCGATGGCTATACGCAGGCTATGCAAACGCTCAAGAATATCGAGGCAGCGCTTAAGGCCGCCGGAGCCAGCCTGAAAGATGTTGTCCGCACGCGGATGTACGTGACGAATATCGATAATTGGGAAGCGATTGGCCGTGCGCATGGCGAATATTTTCGCGATATTCGACCGGCGGCGACGATGGTTGAGGTCAGTCGCCTTATTACGCCGGATATGCTGGTTGAAATTGAGGCCGAGGCGATTGTGGTGGAGGAAGGCTAAGGCGAGACTGAGGTTAAGAAAGAAACAACGGCAATGAAAATTTAGTGGAGCGTCAAAGCTTGCTGTGTCATGTGTGACAGGGTCAAAGTAAACTTTGACGCTCCAGACTTTCTATGGTCGATGGTTCGACTACTAATTCTGCAACCACGGGTCCAACGCATCGCGTAAGCCGTCGCCGATGAGATAGATCGATAACGTGGTCAGAAAGATGAAAAATCCGGGAGCTAGTACCAGCCAGGGCGCGTTGGTGAAATTACCCAGCGAGCCTTGCATCATATTGCCCCAACTCGGCAACGGCGGGCCGATGCCGACGCCGAGATAACTCAAACCGGCCTCGGCAATAATGGCTCCGGCAATGTTGAAGACAGCAACTACAATAATAATCGAGGCGACGTTGGGTAACATATGTTGAAACATGATGCGCCAGATAGAGGCTCCGGTAGCCCGGCTGGCCAGAATATATTCACGTTCACGGATTGAAAATATCTGCCCCCGAATGAGGCGCGAGATGCCCATCCACCCGAGCGCCCCAATGGTAATGGCTAATCCTTCGGGAGAACGTAAAAAGGGAAATGTACTTAACAGAATAATAAGAAAGAATAGATCAGGGATACTGCCCAGGGTTTGAATAATCGCGTTAATGATATCGTCTATTATAGTAGCTGCATAATAACCGCTAATCAGGCCGGCAATCACCCCTAACGTCATCGACACAATAGCGACATAAGCCCCAATTCGCAGCGAGATGCGCCCGCCGTGAATGGCGCGGGACAGAACATCGCGCCCGGCTTGATCGGTACCTAACCAATGGCACTCGCCAAGATCAGCATTTAGGCAAAAACGCAGACCGTCTACGGCATCGGAAGCCATCTCCGACCATAGCGACCATTGGCAGCCATTGCTGCTCTGGCAGGTAAAACCGAACTGCTCAAATTTAGGCCAGCCTGCTTCAAACCAGGTAGGCGGATCGCTGCGTTCACGCAGATTGGTAGCGGTTGGATCAAAACCAAGGACATGGTCGGTAATCCAAGGAGCTGCCAACGTGATGATAATCATCACTGCGCCCAAAGCCATCGCCGCCAGCGTGATTTTATCGCGCATTAATTTTCTTCTAACAGCCCCCCAGTAGGTTATTTCTTCGAATTCTTCTGTCGATTGAGCCAGCCGACCGGAGAGGGGGAGGGTTTGTTCAGCCATACGTTTACTCTTTAGGAAGTTCGTTTAATTTTTTACGGTAGTGAGCTAGTTCTGCTTTGCGAGCAGAATAGTGTAGAGCGTTATGGGATTGATCTAGGCGATGACTTCGTACTTCACCCGCGGATCAGCAACGCTGTAGAGAATATCGACCATTAATAATCCCATAATACCAAGCACAGAGCTAATGACAAATAGCCCCATAATAACCGGATAGTCGCGGGCATTGATGGCCAAAATGGCTAAGCGGCCCATCCCCGGCCAGGAAAAAACAGTTTCAAAGAGAATTGAACCGGAAAGCGCCAGCAGAAAAATACCGCTTAAGCCGGTGATAACGGGCATCAATGCGTTTCTTAAAACATGCCGAAAAATCACGAACCGTTCTTGCAATCCCTTAGCCCGGGCCGTGCGAACATAATCTTGATTAAGCACTTCGAGCATTTCAAAACGCACTATCCGCGAGTAGCCAATCCAACCGCCGATGGCACCGACAGTAGCCGGTAAGAGCAAATGGTGCAGCCGATCCAGCAGCGAACCATCGCCGATGGTCTGCATGCCGCTGAGCGGGACAAGCCCCAGGAAACCGCCCAGAAAAATCAAGAGCAGCAATCCCAACCACCAGTGCGGCACGGTATTGAGGGCCACAGTGAGCACCCGAATGCTGTGGTCGGGCCAGTCGCCACGCCGAACTGCGGCCCAAATTCCCAGAGGAATGCCCAGCAAGCCGATGATCATACTGGTGAGGGCCAAAATAAATGTAGCCCCCATACGCTCAACAATCAGATCAATAACGCTCTCGCCCTTGAATAAAAACGATTTGCCGAAATCGAGCCGTATAATACCGTGACCACATCGGCTTTGTTCACTCAAACAGAAGCCGCTGCGCCAGGTTTCATTGGCGGGTAACCAGTCTTCGCCGGCGAACCAACTCACATATTGTACAAAAATGTTGCGGTCGATGCCGTAGAAACGTTCCAGGCGGGCCACATCGGCGCTGGTAACGCTGGGGTCATCATCTAAAAACTGTAATGGGCCACCGGGAGCAGCCTGGTAGATAGAAAACGCAATTAAAGTGGCTACCCAAGCCAACATTATCGATTGGACACCGCGCCGAATGATGTAACGCATGAGGGCACTATTCATCAGTCAATCCTGTCAAAAGTGTTAAACCTACAATTTAACAGCTTAAAAAGAACGGCAGCCACCTAAAACGGTAGCTGCCGCCCAATTCGCTAATACACGTTCCTATTGGGGTTCCTCTGCAACATACCAATCTTCAGAGTTCCAGCCAATACCTAAAGGTGAAATGGGATCCGATTCGATACCTTGCACGCGATTGTTTTGCCCGCTCCACGACTTATTATAGAACAAGAAAACATAAGGTGCTTCTTCAGCAATAATCCGCTGAACTTCTTGATACCGTTCTATGCGATATTCCTGGTCGTACGTTTTGCCTGCCTCTTCAAACAGGGCTTCAACCTCATCATTGACGTAAGCAACCGAGTTAAGGGCCGGAATGTTTTCTTTGGCCCAGATGGTGTACATAATGTGGGGTTCAATGGTAGCACGCCAGCCGCCGACAAACATATCCCAATCCGGCTCTTCGGCGTCGGTGGCTTCTAAGAAGCTGGCCCATTCTAGAGCATCAATTTCAACGTTAATGCCAATTTGTGACAAAAAGTCTTGGGTCGTGACGGCGATTAACTCGCGCGTTTGGCTGGTGTTAGGACCAAACAACAGTTTAAGCGATAGTTGTTCGCCATTTTCATCCAGCATTTGGTTGGCGTCCGGGTCGTAGGTATAACCGGCTTCTTCCATCAGTTCAATGGCTTTATCCGGATCATAGTCGTAACATTCTACATCCGGATTGTAGACCCACGATGTTTCAGGGTAGATCGAGCATAAGCGCTTAGCTTGCCCGAGCATCACTTCATCGGTGAGCAGTTGCTTATCAAGAGCATAGTTAATGGCCTGCCGAACAAGAACATCGTGGGTGGGGAAGCCCTCGCGGGTGTTAAGGCCGATGTAGCTCCAACTGGCGGCGGCGGGCCACCATTCATAGACGGTTACGTTATCAAGTTGACGGGCAGCTTCCAGGTTTTCCGGTGTAATTGTGCCGGTGTCGCTTTCGCCGCTGACCATTTTTTGATAAGAGATGTCTTGGTCGGGCACAATTTCAATCGTATAACGCTCGATACTGGGGGCACCCTTATACCAATAGTTTTCGTTGGCTTCAAAAATGACGAACTGGTCACGTTCCCATTCAACCAATTTGTAGGGGCCGGAGACGACCGAGGGATGGTTGATTTCCGGGTTCTGCTCCGGATCATCCCAGGATAACCCTTCCCAAATATGCTTGGGCAGCGGGGTGATCAAACCGGACATCTGCCCCAAAGCCGGGGCATAGATCTCATCAATCTTAATTTCTAAGGTATAATCATCGAGCGCTTCGTAAGAGGTTATAAACTCTAATTGAGACAAATACGGAAAACCATTATCAGGGTTGATAACCTGGTCATATGTCCACTTATAGTCATTGGCGGTCAGCGGTTCACCATCGCTCCACTTCATATCTTGACGTAGATTAAAGGTAAAGGTTAAGCCATCTTCAGAAATAGTGTAGCTTTCGGCCATATTGGGAATGTATTCCAGCGTCTTTTCATCCAAACGCAACAAAGCTGAGGCGTAGACCATACCCTGATAACCACTGGAAGCAGTATCGGTGGTTTGGTAGGGGTGAAAGCTAACCGCATCGGAAGTAGCGACGTCGCGATACTCACCGCCGAAATGGGCTTGCTCACGCGGGGTAGACACATCCTCATCGCTGGTTACCGTAACACCGCCTTCTAATTCTTTGGCTGAGGCCGCCTGAGACTCATTCACCACCGCAGCAGACTCGTCCGTTTCTTCTACGGCTGCTTCCTCTGTTGCTTCAACAGCGGCTTCTTCGGTTGCTTCTTCAGCGGTCTCTTCCATGGCTTCTTTAGTGGGTTCGGCTGCTTCTTCTTGTGGCTCTGCTTCGGGCTTAGGCTGTTCGGGCGCTGCTCCTCCACAGGCTGTCAAGAAAAATCCTAACAAACTCACTAAAGCTATAATAGTCAAATGTCTTATAAAGTTTCTTTTACGCATTAGAGTACTACTCTCCTCCTTTTTATTTAACATACCACCATCCTTTAAAGATCGCTCATCACGCTGCAATTGAGCATTATTTGCCACGACAACTTTTAACGATTGCCTTGCCCCAAAGCATTACAACGTGGCTATTTAGACAAAGCTGCCAGGCAATCAACCGCCTG
>JAGRBY010000226.1 GCA_020433835.1 Anaerolineae bacterium
ATACTTTCCAGGTCGGAGCGGTACTCGGCCCGGTCGGCGATCATCTCGGCGAATTCGTCGATGATGATGAACAGGTAGGGGTAGGGATAGTAGGTGTTGTGCAGCCCCTTCTGGCGGTAGTCAACAATGTTTTTAGTGCCGGTTTCGGCGTTAAGGGCCTGCCGTCGCTGCATCTCCGATTTGATGGCGGTGAACATGCGGGTGACGCCGTCGCCGGCCAGGTTGGTGATAATATCGACGCAGTGGGGCAGCTCGGAGAACTCTTTGAAAGCGCCGCCGCCTTTGTAATCGACCAGCACAAAGTTGAGCACCGACGGGTCGTAGGTGACGGCCATTCCGGTAATCATCGAGATGAGCAGTTCCGATTTACCGGAGCCGGTGCTGCCGGCGACCATCCCGTGAACGCCATCGCGCTTGGCCGAAAAGACCAACGTGCGGGGCTTGTTGCCGGACATCAAGCCGAGCTTGACCCGCAGCCAGTTGGCAAATTGGGGTTCGACGCTGTGCTGCCAGTTTTGCAGGGTTTCTTCCTCTAAATGTTGCATCGAGCTGTAGCCCATCAGGCCCATAAAGGGTACGGCGCTGGCCAGACCGGCACCGAAACCTTGACGGAGTTCCATTTGGGCCAGCATTTGGGCCAGACCAATCATCTCTTCGGGCTTGGAGATGGCGTCGGCTTCGCCGACGTAGCGGTAGCTGTTAACGCCGACTTCGGAATAACGGAAGTGCAGCTTCTCGTTTTGGGCAATGCGGCTGTTGGTGGCCGGTGTCGTGCGCTCGATTTCGATGATGCCCTGGCAGCCGCTCGGTACTTTGCTGCGTTCGGGTACCAGGAAGATGACCGATGCGCCCAGAGCCGCGCCTTCTTCTAATAAGATGGAGATGGCGGCGTCGGCTTCTAAGTCGCTGAACGGAGATTTGGGGTCGTACATCGCGTCGAGTAGATCGACCACTACGACCATCAGGGGCAGGGTTGGGTTGTCTTTGCCGCCCTGGTTTTCATCGCGGTCTTCCATGCGGATTTTGCGCGTGGCCAGAACTTTGCGGATGCCTTCCAGGTATTTGTCCAAAGCGCCTTCTTCGTCTTCGCCGAAGACCTTTTCCTTGTCTTCTTCTTTAATATCGCTCAGGAAGCAGCGGGCCTTGGTTTGTTCGTCGTCCTGGGCGTGGGGGAGAAAGTCAGTCCAGGCCCACTCGTCTTTTTTCGAGGCGAGGAAGTAGAGACGGGCGTCGGAGGGGGCGTGGAATACCACAAAATGACCGAGCATAGCCCGGACGGCTTCGTACACGGCTTGGCGCTCACCGGCAATGCCGAGCGCGTGGGCGGTGGGTGGGTTGATGGCAACCTCATCATTGTTACTGCCGGTGTCGTCATCTTCTTGCGGTGGTCGCAGCGAGACAATCACGGGAATGTCGGAGACGAATTGGGAGTCGGCTTCCAGCTTCATAGCTTCGCGGGCTTGCGGGTCTTCGAAGTCGGTGCCTTCGCGTAAGGTGTAGAGGACGGTGGAAGGAATGGTGCCCAGCCCCAGGCGAATGACGCCAAAGTCATCGTCAGAGGTGCGGCGCTCCCATAAGCGGGCTTCGGTGCGGAGGGTGCGCTCGGGCTTCTCGACTTCGGCGCGGGCGTTGTTGACGATGCGGTATAGGCTGGGGCGGTCGGGATAGTTGTAGCCGTAGAAGCGGCGCTGCTGGTCTTGGTAGTTGTGCATCTCTTTCGACAGTTCAACCAGACGCTTGGTGTAGCCGCGCTCGATTTCGGCTTGTTTTTGTTTTTCCTTGATGTAGCTGTAGATGGAGAAGGCAGTGGATGCCACCACGGTCAGAGCCATCGGAATGAGCAACAGCGGGCTGCGTCCGGCCCCGCCCATAGATGAGACAACGACGTAGCCGATAATCGACAGCAGCGGCATGCCCACCTGAATTAGGCGAGCCATACCCTGCTCGGGTTTGTCCGGCGGGCTGGGAATTTCTATTTGGTCAAACGGTAGTTCCGGCTGTATTCTTGGCGGTCGATCAATATAGATGGGACTGTTCATGACCCTGTCCTCCTAAAGATAGGCCCTCACCCCCAACCCCTCTCCCTTAGGGAGAGGGGAGTCGCGTTAGCGACGGAGTGAGGGTGAAATAGTATATGTTGCGCTAAAGTACCACGAATTCGTTCAACGTTACGGCGACGGTTATCAAGAAAGCGATGGCCATCAGTGCGCCGACAATGACCATCATGGTTTTGAGTTTCGGCCAGCGGCTTTTCTTCTGGCCGGGAACCGGGCCGAAGTAAGCGAGCAGTTCTTGGGCGATTTCGGAGGCGTTCTGATAGCGCTGGTTGGGGATCTGGTCGCTGGCTTTAAGGGCGATGGTGGCGACGCTCTTGACGTCTTCAACGCGGTTCATGCGGATGCGCCGGTTGCGTAAGACGGCTTTGTACACTTCGTCGTCGCTGTTGAGCTTATAATGAAAGGCCGGTTCGCCGACCAGCAGTTCGTACAGGGTTAGGCCCAGGCCGTAGACGTCGGTGCGGTAGTCGGGGCGGATTTTGCTGTCGGTAATCAGTTCGGGAGCGGTGTAGGCCGGCGAAACAGAGAAAGCGTGCCAGTTTTGGCCGATGTTTTGGCCATCGCTGATGATGCCCAGATCAAAGAGCAGAATGCGCGGCACGTTAAGTTTCTTGTCAAATTTGAGCAGCACCGCCTCGGGCGTGATTCCAAAATGGAACATGCCTTTGCTTTGGATAAAGGCGGTGGCTGAGGATAAACTAATCATCAACCAGCCGATGTGGTTGATCCACAGTTGGGGGTGCTTGGTCAGCACGTCGCGCAGCGGTTCGCCTTCGACAAATTCGAAGATGCAGAAGTAGAGCAGGTGGCCGCGCAGCATGGCCTTGCCGTAGGCATCGACCTTAATAGCGGTGTTGGCGTAGGGGGGCAGTAGAACCGGTAAGAAAGAATTCTGGTCGCGTTTGAGTTGGATATCGCGTAGAAATTCGGCTTCGCGTTTGAGACGTTCGGTGTTTTCGCGGCCCGGATGAGCAACTTTGAGCAGTACGCGCCGGCCCTGGTGCATCGCTTCGTAGAGGGCCGCGGAGCGCAGAACAGCGATAGCTTTGACGATTTCGATGTCGCCTAACCATTCGCCATAACCCAAGATATTGGGTGACATTTCGGCGGGGCAGTAGGTTTCTTGGCAGTAAAGGTTGCTATCGGGTGATGTGCGTTGGCATAATAAACAAACTTGTTTCATGGCTTTTCTCCCCTTTGATGCAATGGGTAAGTGGGATCGAGGGTGGCCAGACCTGACAGGTTTTTAGGGTGACTTTGAGAGAATGAAATTTTTCGGTTGAAATAGGTGCTGGATGAAATTTGTATTTGAAAACCTGTCAGGTCTTTAGGTTTGGTTTAGTAGAAGCGGGTAGCGCCTAACTGGTCGCCGTTTTCGTAAGCTTTAATCGAGTCGGTTAAGTCTTTGTTCAGTTCTTGGAACTTTTCAGCCATCTGTTCGATGGGAGGCTTGAGCGTTTCAACGAAATGGGCAATGGCGCTAGCTCCAACCAGGCCCATAAAGGCAGCGCCTTTGAGTAGGTTAACAATAACTTCAAGGGCTTTCAGAACGCCTTGCAAAACTTCATTTAGGGTGTTGAAGGTAGAAGCAATGCCTTGAACATCGGGTACATTCATATATACTTCATTCATGAGTTTTCTCCTGAGTGTGATTTACTGTGCTGTAACAGCTATATTTAGGTTCGGTTTAGTAGAATTTGAAAGTGTCAACGAGTTGCGAGCGAACGAGTTGTGAGACGCGCTCATCGGCTTGAACAATGGTGTCTTCGGCTTTGATAACTTTGTTTTTGGTGTCTTGGATTTTGGCACCGATGTCAGTGATTTTAGGAATAGCCAGCGATTTAACTTCGTCCATAAAGGCATTTGCGCCTTCGCCAATCCAAGCGCCGCCGGATACGATGTCGACGATCGTGTTAAGTGGTTTGAGAACTTGTTCTTCAATGACGTTGAATTGTTTTGTTAATTGCCCCAGGGCATTTTCCAGAAGTTTGCGGGCTAACCGCATTAGCATACCTTTGATGAAACCCATGTTTATTCTCCTTATAAGGGGTGTTAGTTGGTTGGATGGTTAGTTAGTTGGATGGATGATTGGTTGGTTAACTAGCCATCGGTTATGTGTGTTTTTATTAGAATTTGCTCTTGGCACGTTTGTCGGCTTGTTGCATAAAGCGGACAGCGTCTTGGACGTCACCGGCCAACTCTTCGAACTTTTCGGCCAGCTTATTGATGCTGGGAACCAGACCGCCGTTGATGGCATCTACAAAGGCTTCCCCGCCTTTACCAAGCAGTGCGCCGGATTCTAATTGGTCGGCAATTTTTTTCATGTTACCGCTGGCTTGTTGCAGTTCTTGGTGACCGGCTTTGAAGGATTGGATCATCGCTTCAGCCATGCCGTAATCGAGTTTAATTTCTTCGTGAGAAAACATTTATGTCCTCCATTTTGTAGGGTTAGTTAGTTGGTTGTTTGGTTAAATTGCTAAGTGATAAAGTTTTATGATGATTTGAAGAGTGATGCGGCTTCTTCTTCAGATTGACGAATTTGGTTGATAATGTCTTTGGTAACTTTGTTGGCTTCTCTTAAAGCCTGATAGAAGCGGCCCGAGGCAGGATGAACTTCGTCATCCATTTCAGCTACAAAAGCATCGCGACCGCGGCCGAGCCAACCACCATCGCGCAGGTCGGTATAGCTGGCGTAGTATTTCCGGATCATCTGCTCAATTTCGTTGGCCTGGTTGGCAAACTGGGTGGCGATGTCCTGAAGTTGTTCGTAATCTGCTTTAATTTCTTCACTCATAGTAAATTACTCCTTTAGATTAATTTGATAGTATTGTTTGCAGACTAAATTTTGTGTTGTGTGGGGCAGTTGTTTTTTCCAGCGCCACAAGATGTACCTTTTATACCACCCTACTGCGCCTTAAATGCGCCTTAAATGCGAAAAATTGCGAAGTAGTGCGAATAGGTGTGGAATCTATTTCATCGGGTTACGCTTATTCGGCAAAAAGGGGTATAATGGCGTCTCTTAAATAACTCACGTGCTACCGATATGACGAAACCGGGGGTAGGGGGTAGGAAGTAGGGATTAAGGGAAAAACCCTTCTTCCGACTCTTCGCTACTTACTGTCGGCGTTGGTTGTCTCACAAGGTTGGTTTTTATAAATTACGGATAAAGGTAGCCTGCTTTATCATTAACAGAGGTCAGAGGAGACCCCAATGAACAAAGAGCTATCCAGCAATGGAGCCGTTCAAGATTTCCATCAAGCCCGCCGTCAAGCGGCCTTACAAGAGCTTGTGGGGCGTTTCACCGGGAAATCGACCAAGCTGATGTCGTTTAATGACGTTAGAGAAAAGCTAAAATCGACCGGCAGCGTTGAAAAAGGGGTTGAAGAGATACCGCTTGATGCCATTGTGGGGAGTTGTGGCCGTTACGAAGATTTCAGCCGCACGTTTTTGCCGCTGCGAGCCAGCGATCAGGAACGGTGGGCGCGGGTTCAGGCTTACGTGCAGCAAAAAGGCATCGCCAATATGCCGCCTATTGCGGTCTATCAGATTGGCAATGTCTTTTTTGTTTCCGACGGCAACCATCGGGTTTCGATTGCGCGGCGGATGGGTGAAACCCATATTCGGGCCACTGTAACGGAGTTGCAAACTAAGGTAGCGCTATCGCCGGATGACAAGCCGGACGCCTTAATTTTGAAGGCCGAGTACGCCGACTTTTTAGAACGCTCTAAGCTGGATGAGAGTCGGCCCGATGCCGCTTTGCAGCTAACCGTACCCGGCAAGTACTGGATTCTTGAAGCCCAAATCGATGCCCACAGTTTTCTGGCTTCCGGGGCTTCGAGCGGGCCGGTTTCGTTTGAAGAGGCGGCTGTTTATTGGTACGATGGCGTGTATTCCGGCGTGGCCCAACTTATTCGTGATCGCGATTTACTGCGCGGTTTCCCCGGTCGCACCGAGGCCGATCTGTATGTCTGGGCTTTTGAGCATCGCGCCAATCTCAAACAGGTTTTAAACTGGGACATGGGCATCGGTACCGCTCTGAACGATTTTACAGCCCAGCAGCAGGCTCAATTAAAAGGAGCCGCCCAACGCATCCAAAAGATGAAGGCCAAAGTTACCCCCAATAAACTGGCTTCCAGCCCCACTAAAACCGGCGTGTGGCAAAAAGAAAAAGCGGCCGAGCCGGAAAGTCGCCGCTTGTTTTTTAACGTTCTGGTGGCGGTTACAGGCGATGCCTCCGGCTGGCAGGCACTTGAGCAAAGTTTGGAGATTGCCAAACGGGAGCGAGGGCGTTTGCGGGGATTGCACATTGTCGCTTCGGAAGCGGAGCGAGCGAGTGCCGGATCACAAGCGCTTAAGGACGAGTTTTATAAGCGATGCCAGGCTGCCGGCATTAATGGTAAACTATCTGTCGACGTTGGCCGGCCTATCGACAAGCTGTGCGAGCGCACCGTGTTGGCCGATATTATGGTCGCCCCGCTGCTCACCCTGCCCGGCAGCAATGTTATGAGCCGCTTAAGTTCCGAATTTCGCACCCTTATTCAGCGCAGCGCCCGCCCGGTGCTGGCCGTGCCCGATCAACCGTCTCGCTTTAATCGGGCGCTTTTGGCGTACGACGGCAGCCCTAAGGCCAAGGAGGCGCTCTTTGTCGCCACCTATCTGGCCGGGCATTGGCATATGCCCCTAACGGTTTTAACGGTAGCGGAAGGCGGCGGTGTCGACAGTGCAATTGAGGCCGACGCCAGAGCGTACTTTGAGAACCATGACGTGGAGCCGGTATTTATTCAGAAGCGTGGTTCGGTGACCGATGCGGTTTTGGCCGCCGCCGAAGAACAGCAGGCCGATCTCATTATTATGGGGGGCTACAGCCGCAGTCCGGTGCAGGGGCTGTTGCTAGGTGACTCTTTGGATGCGCTGCTTAATCGGTCGAAGCAGCCGATTTTGATTTGTCGGTAGACGAGCCAGAGCTGACAGGTTTTCAAAGTTATCGTTGGGCGTAAGTTCTGTTCCAATCGGGCCTTTATTTACGCCTACCCGTATCTTGTAAAACCTGTCAGCTCTTAGCTTTAACTGGTGGCCGAAATCGCGTCGGCTACAAAATCGATCTCCAGCCGGACGGCGTCATCAACGGTATCAACCGCCGGCGCGTCGGGGATAAACAGGCCGAAATCGGTATAGAGGACACTGGTTGAGGCGGTGCCTTGCAGTTGGGTTTCGCTGGTGGCGGTGGCGGTGACATCAAATGTTACCTGTTGGGTAGTATCGGTGACGGTCAGGTCACCGACGATTTGGAAGTTGTAGCTTTCGCCCACGGTGGCATTCTCCGGCAGGCCGGTGATTTCGGTCGGGGTAAAGGTCACAAATTCGTAATTGTCGGTCAGCAGGATAGCATTCTTGATGGCCCGGTTGCGGAAATCGTTGTCGGTGGCCAGGGTGCGAGCATTAATCTGAATGGTGCCGACTTGAGATGCTTGCGGGTCGCTAAAATCAACGGCAATTTGACCGGCGACTTGATCGGTAGTGCCGACCACGGTAATGGGATCGCCGCGCAGGACTTCGTCAATTAAAAAGCGGGCTTCCGACTCGGCAGGGACGATCTCATAGATGACCAGCGTTGTCGCGATTTCTTCGCTGGTTTCAGCCTCAGCAGCGGCCTGCGTATCGGTTTCTTCTACGGCTTCCGGCCCAACGGCGGCTTCGGCTTGAGCCTCGCTTTCCTCAGCCGGTTCAGCTTCAGCGGCGGCCTCTTCTTGAACTTCCGCTTCGGGTTCCTCCATTGCCTCAGCTTCAACGTTCTCTTCAACCTCCGGCTCGACGATCTCGGCCTCGGCAGCGTCATCGACCTGCAAAGGGATGGCCTGAATCGGGGCGCTGGCTTCTTCCGGTGTTCTAAATAGGAAGTAGCCTATCGCTCCTATGGCGGCGATGATGACGACAGCAATTGTGATAATGATTTTCTTAATCATAGTTCTTATCCTCCTCAGTAGGGTTGATGGTTTGGTGGTTGGATATTTCTATTGGTCAATATCAATGATCCAGATACCATTCAGCGCCGTGCTGTCTACTGCGAGCAGTGCAATTTCATCTCCATTCGGGGAGACTTGCCATTCGTTATTGGTGATAACGACGTTTGAGCCTTCGGGAATAAGCTGGCGGCTTTCGCCGGTGGTAACATTGTACTCATAAAAAATGTGTTCGCTGGCTTCCGGGTTATAGGGCACATAGATGAGATTTTGGCCGTCGCGCCAGCGGTAGGCCCCAAAGAAGGGCAGCTTCTCCGGCCCATCTTCCGGATTTTGCAAGTCGAGCAGCCATAGACCGTTTTCGCCGACATCGGTCTCGAACCGGATTTGATAAACCAGATAGCGGCTATTGCGGCTTAGGGCCAAATCGCGCGGTTCGGCGGTATCGAGCACCGGCGTTTCGCTGCTGTCTTCAATATTATAGATGAAAAGCTGTTCGTCAGAGCTGCCGGGCACACGCCGCGCCATCAACAGCTCGGTGTCAGACAGCCACCCCATCGCATTGGTGCGCCGCCCGCTAAAGATAATGTGGGCATCGCTGCCGTCCATATTGGCCAGCCAAATGATCTCTTGCCGGTTGTCGCGAGGGGCGTCATCATCAAAGGCCGTCCAGGTAATGTGCTGACTATCAGGGGTAAAGTTGGGGCTGCGCTCTTGGGTGTCGATTTCCCAACTTTCGCCATCCGACAGACGCTCGATGATGGTCATGCCCGTCAATCGATCAGGATAGGCCAGGTACTTACCGTCGGGGCTGTAGCGACCCAGTCGATTGCTAATAAGCTGGGTCTTGGGTTCACCTGGGGTGATATCAACTCCCCAGAAACCAAGCTCTGCTTCCGGGCCGGGCTGATCGACAAAGCGCACTTCGGTTGAATCGTCCGCCCAATAGAGTTGGGTACAACAGTCGCCGGATGTGATCTGGCGGCCCACATTGAGGGGCGTCAACGGCGTTGTGACCACAGAGATGGGGGCCGGCTCCTCCTCGATATCATCCATAATTACCTGGGGTGGGGTCAGCGCACTAATGGAACTCTGTTGCCAATCGAACGGCCAGGGATAATCAAAATCATTGACGATAGGACCGCCGGTTTGCGCACCGGGCTGATCGTACAGCGACTGCCATTTGCGCGGCTCGGTGAGGTCGCGGGCAAAGTCGCGTCCTGAGCTGCCGATGAGCGTCAGGTTATCCCAGTTGGCATCGATAAGGGTCGATGGGTTGAATTTTTGGATATGGTTGAGATCGCGGATTTCCAGGTGCAGGTGGGGCCGCCCATAACAGGTTTCGGACGGGTCGCCGCTGTAGGCTACCACCTGACCTTGCTTGACCGTTTCGCCCGGCTTTAACGTAGGCACTTCCAACAGGTGACCATACATGGAAGCGTAGCCTAAGTCCGGATGGTCGATCATCAGGTTGTGGGGCGGCGAGCCAAACGGGCCGTCGATGGCGTACACCACGCCATCGGCAAGGGCCACGATGGGCGTGCCGCACGGCGCAGAGAGATCGACGCCGAAATGGATGCCGCCGGACGCTCCATAGGTGGTGAAACGCTGGCGATAGGCCCCGGTGGTATTGCCGTACGGCTGGGCCATCATCCAGGTGTTAAGGCTGGACGGTTCGGCAAAAGGAAGTTGGAAGGGGCGCTCGTCATTGGCGGTCAGCTCTGTACTCGCTGCCGGTGTTTGGGCCTGGGCCGGTTCGGCTGAAACGGTGGTGAGTAACAGAGTGAGTATAACCAGCACGGCGGTCGCCGTCATCCACGGTGATGTCACGCGATTTGATACCAACTGCATAGTGTCCTCCGATGTGTGATGCCGGTTGGCGGCATCCGTTGAACTTAACCGGGTTTAATCCCTGGGCTAATTAATGCCTACTTACAGTAAGACAACGGCTCGATTCTAACCAACAAAAATTAAATAGCACTTAAGAATAACCTGAGAAAAACCTGAGAAACGGAGCGTTGTCTTACCGGGCTTTGTGGTATAATCACAGGGATGCGCTATCGAATGGGTTGGGATGCGGCTGTGGAATAACGGTGTTTTAAGGGAGATTGGCCGTCTCAGTTGAGACGACACCGGGCATGAAAACCGTAGAACAAGTCGCTGACTTGTTCCAACCCAGACAAATCAGCGATTTGTCCTACTCAATCTATTTTTACAGGAGCTTACAATGTACGTACCCAATGCAGAACACAAATTCACCTTCGGCCTATGGACCGTCGGCAACATTGGCCGC
>JAGRBY010000227.1 GCA_020433835.1 Anaerolineae bacterium
GGCTGACCTGGCCGCAGTCAATGCTCAAGCCGCTCTCTTTTTTGAACAGTATCGAGATAGTATCCATCACCGCCAGCTACAGGGCCTATCACCGCGGGCTATTCATATGCACAGCCAACCCCATTATCTTGAGCGCCCTTTCGCCATAGCTCAATCTCGCCGTCCTCTTCAGACCGGTAAGGTACATTTCATTCGTCGGGTGCAGCCTGATAAAACTGTCCGGCTCCTCAATGTTAATTGGTCTGTCTCGGCTCAGCCCGCGACCGGTGTGTGGGCCACTTTGTATCTTCAGCCTGATGATTGTTGCTTGAAAATCTATGATAAAGCGCCTGATCAGAAGCAGCGTATTTGTTTCAACACTCACCCTTTCCCTCTCCCCGAAAATGTTGTCTCTAGCTCTGACCTTAATTCCGAGCCACTCTCTGAATATCCTATAGCCTCTGATGACAACCCTTCTATTCTTAGTCAGACTGCCCCATCTTTGGCTGATGTTTTCTTTGAATATGGCTGGCCCTGGGGGCTACGCTCGTTGATTACATCGCTTCATTGGCCTTATCTATGGCTATAATAACGCCTCAACCGGCACGATGTTCTGATGGTTATTCTGTTGTTAAGGTACTTCTTTACCGGAACGATGCTCTGATGTACGACAAGTAGGGATTAGGGGTACTACCCTCACCCCTACTACCCCTTACCTCTTTAGATAACATCTTACTTGAGACTGATCGTTACCGATTTTCATCGGTAACGGGTCATTGACCGAGTTAACTCGGTCAATTATAGGTGACAGGTTCAAACCTGTCACCATCAGAAAAGCGTTTACCCTTTTAGCCCACTGGTGCTGATGCCTTCGACCAGATATTTCTGAAACATCACGAACAGAACGAAAACCGGCACAAGCGACAGAGCCGACATGGCGAAGACAGCGCCCCAGTTGGTGGCGGCGGACGGGTCGGAGAAGGAGCGCAGGGCGACGGAGACGGTGAACAGTTTGATGTCGTTCAGGTAGATGAGCGGCGTGAGAAAATCGTCCCAGGTCCAGTAGAAGGTAAAGATAGCGGTGGTCACCAGTGCCGGTTGGGTTAAAGGCAAGATAACGCGAAAGAAGATACCGGCCTTGCTACAGCCGTCAATCTCGGCGGCTTCATCGAGATCGGTGGGAATGCTGCGAATGAACTGCATTATAAGGAAGATGAAGAAGGGATTGCCGAAGAAGCGGGGCAGCAGCAAGGGAATAAAGGTGTTGATCCACCCCAGCCAGCTAAAGACAATGTACTGGGGGATGATCTGCACCTGAATAGGTAGCATCAGGGTTAAAATCATACAGGTGAACCAGAAGGAACGGGCGAAAAAGCGAATGCGGGCAAAGCCGTAAGCGACCACGGCCGACGACATCACCGTGGCGATGGTGGTTACGCCGGCGTAGATAAAGGAGTTGAGGTAGAAGGTAGCAAAGGTCACGCCGCCGAAGCCGGCCCAGCCGCTGGCGTAGTTTTCAAAGGTCGGGTTTTCGGGGATGAGCGACGACACGTTGGTCCAGATCTCATCCGGGGCTTTAAGCGAACTGGCAAACAGCCACAAGATAGGGTAAATCATAACAACGCCCAGCAGAAAGACGCTGACCTGGTAGATAATCGTCCGGGTTATCTTCTTATTCCACCAGGGGGTTTTTGGAATAAGGGTTGGTTGTGTGGTCATAGTGCTCATGTTAACTCTCTCCCGAGTAGAAGACCCAACTCGATGATGATTTAAAGATGATGCCGGTGAAGAGGGCGATGACTAACAGCAGAATCCAGGCCATGGCCGAGCTATAGCCCATCTCAAAGGTGGTAAAGGCCCGAATATAAAGGTAAAGCGCGTAAAACAGCGTGGTATCGAGCGGTCGACCGGTGCCGCCGCTGATGATAAAGGCCTGGGTAAAGGCCATAAAACCGTTGATAATCTGCATCACCAGATTAAAAAAGATAATCGGGGTCAGGAGGGGCAGCGTGATGTTACGAAACTTCGACCAGGCCGCGGCCCCGTCAATGGCGGCGGCCTCGTAATATTCGGAAGGGATTTGCTTAAGCCCGGCCAAAAAGATGAGCATCGGCGAACCAAACTGCCACACCGCCAGAGCGATCAGAGTCCAAATGGCGGTACTGGGGTTGCCCAACCAGGAGACAGGCGGCAACCCGATGAGATAGAGCAGAAAGTTGACCACGCCATCGTTGCCGAAAATCTCGCGCCACATCACCGCGATAGCCACACTGCCGCCGACAATCGACGGTGCGTAGTAGATGGCCCGGTAAAGACTAACGCCCCGGCGAGCCGTGTTGAGCAGCATAGCCACGGCCAGAGCAAAGACCAGGCGCAGCGGGACAGCGGTAAAGACGTAATAAAAGGTGGCCCGCACCGAGCGCCAATAGCGGGCGTCGTCGGTGAACATGCGCTGGAAGTTGTGCAGCCCAACCCATTCGGGTGCCGATAAAATATCGTAGCGGGTAAAGGCCAGAACAAACGAAGCCACAATCGGCAACAAGACAAAGGTGATAAAGCCAAACAACCAAGGTGAGATAAAAATGTAGCCGGCCAGGTTATGCTGTCGCCGTGCGCCCGATTTTTTGGATGTAAACAATTGCTTCAGCCGCTGCCCGAGTGTCGGTTTGGTTGTCAAGGATTGTTTGACGGTGGTATTGCTCACGATGATCCTCCTAAAAGCGTGACGTGTGGAAGATTAGGGGAGTCTGTTCTCCCCTAATCTTCTCTTCTAACTCAGGATTTACGGTTGGCGGCTGAGGATATCCGTGCTCATGTCGCGCAGAACGGCGGCGGCTTCTTCGGGGGTTATCAGCCCGAACATCACGGGGTCGATCACTTCCGGGTGCCAGACGTTGTTGACAATATCGGCGTGGCCGGCGGGATCGGGCGGGCGAATGGGGCTGTTGTCTTCTTCAACGCGCTTCACAAAATCGAAGGCGGCCTGTTGAGGTTTACCCAGCAGCGGCTGCAAAGCCTGCTGAATTTCCGGCGAGACAGGCACGCCGCGTTCGGCCAGGATAACTTCGTTCGCTTCAACATCGTTGATAAAGTAGTTGATGAATTTGGCGGCTTCGTCAGGGTTTGAACCTTGCTTGGTAATCGAGAAGAACATCGACGGTTTGAGGTAGTTTGACGGCTGTCCGCCTTCGGGTCGGGGCAGATGGGTGAGAACAAAGTTGCGATCTTCGCCGGCTGCGTTTTGAATAGCGGTGATCTGGTTGCTCCAGTAGATAGCCATTGCCGATTTGCCGGTAACAATGGGGTCGTTTTCGGGGCCAACGCCAAAGTATTCGGCCAGCTCATCTTGGCGGCTAAGCATCGCCCCGGCGTCTTGCAGGCGCAGTAACATGCTCAAGTAATCGACAAAGATTTGGTCATCGGTGTAGCCTAATGTGGTGCCGTCATCGGCGTAGGCCCACTCGCCGTGGCCCAGATAGAGCGATTTCCAGAGCTGCTCGTTGGTTAAGCCCAGGCCGATGCCCCAGATATCCAACTCTTCGTGCAGTTTAAGGGCGATGTCTTCAAACTCTTCCCAGGTCCAATCTTGGTCCGGCAGATCGATACCGGCTTTTTCAAAAGCATCAGCATCGAGGATAACCATTTGCGAGTTGTTGCCGAGGTTGATGCCGTACAAGGTACCATCGATGCGACCACCATCAATGCTGGCATCCGGAATGCCGCTTAAATCGATCACGCCAGACTCGACGTAGTCATCCAGCGGCAGAATTAAATCGCGGCTAACCCACTCTTCAAGGCGGGCATAATCTTGCTGCATCACGTCGGCCAGGTTGCCGCCGGCGGCCTGGGTTGTCATCTTGGTCCAGTAATCTTCCCAACCGGCAAACTCAAAGGTGATATCGACGTTGGGGTTTTCTTCCTCGTACATTTCAATCACTTTGATGGTTCGGTCGTGGCGATCTTGCGATCCCCACCAGGCGATACGCAGTTCAGAGGCTTCGCCCTCGGCAGCAGCCGGTTCTTCGGCGGCAGCTTCTTCTTCAACAGCTTCTTCTTCCACCGGTTCTGCGGCGGCTTCTTCGGCGGGTTCTTCTTCCTCCGCCGGGGCCGGAGCCTCGGCGGCTTCTTCCTCGGCCGGCTTGTCGTTAGCGGGTGCAGGGGCGGCTGCGCCGCCGCAGCCGGTCATGACCAGGCTCAAGGCCACGAATAATGAAAATAACAAAATCAACGATTTCCTACCAGGGTTGTACATCATTTTACTCCTCCAACTATGGTTGCTTATCTTTGCTACTTTGAAAAGAAATTGACTTTAAGGAATAATTGTTATTTAACCCCAACCGTTGAATTTCGTAACGGGTAAATGGTAATTGGTAATTCAATCTCTCATTACCAATTACCATTTACCTCTAACTCAACCTTGGGAAGTTATTTAATCGTTATTCCTCATTGATCCGCCCTGATCTATGTACGTTTATTTGTTTGAAAACCAGTGGGGATAATCGAACGTTTAATGCGCCATCTTTTTGCCGAAAAGTCGCGGGTGGCCACCAACTTGACTGTTCAACTAAATCGTAACATGGATTTAGACCGCTTTCAACGAATTTATGCCCGACCAGTGCCAAAATAGTGCCAAGTTTTTTCTGGCACGCGGTTGTGCTATAATCACCGCAGTGGAAAAACTCAAAGGAGAGACACCCTATGTCCACCGAAAGTGACTTTTTTCAGCAGGTGCGCGATGCGCTGAATCATCTGTATGATTACGGCCATCTGGAGAAACATCCGCTGGCCCGGCTTTACTGGCCGGAAGAAGAGGCCAACAGCCAACAAGCCCAACGGCTGCACCGGCTGCTGCTCGAAAGCATCGAGGCACTGCATCCACCGGCGGCCTCAACCAGCGGCACATCACGGGCCGAATATTATCTTCTGCTGGTCTATCGCTATGTTGAAGAACGCCCGCTAGCCGATATTATGCAAGAGCTGGGCTACAGCCGCCGCCAGTTTTTCCGGCAGCAGCAAAAGGCTACCGAGATGCTGGCCGCCAACCTGCAAGAGAAAGTACCGGCGGCCAAACCCTCGCCCGAACCCAACAACCTGCTCGAAGATGAGTTGGAACGTTTTCGCGCCCGACGCCGGGCCATCGATCCGCTGGAGGCGCTGGAAGGCGCGTTAGCAATCATCGAGCTGATGGCCGAGCAGCATCAGGTGGCGCTGACGGTCGATTTACCGGAGACGCTGCCGCTCATTTACGGCAGCCGGACGGTGCTGCGCCAGGTTATTCTCAACAGCTTAAGCCATCTTATCGGCCAACCCCACAACCGCGAGGTTCGACTGCACGCCTGTCAGGAAAAATCGGCGGTGGTGATGAAGCTAACGGCCACCATCGATCAGGCGCAGCCGGATGCACCGGCCCCGGACCAACCGGAATCGATTCACCATCTGGTGAAGCTACTGGGTGGCACCTGGTCAACCAAGAAACTGAATGAGCAAAGTTACAAGTGGGCTTTCCATTTCCCGGCTGATGTCGAGAAAACGCTGCTGGTGGTTGAGGATAATGAAGGCGTCATCAGCGCCTTTCGCCGCTACCTGGTGGGCCATAACTATCGGGTTATCAGCGCCACCAACGGAGCCGACGCCATCCAGTTGGCTCAAGAGATGCAGCCTGCGATCATCACCCTCGACGTGATGATTCCCGGCCAGGACGGCTGGGAGATTCTACACGCCCTTAAACGCCACACCAGCACCCAATCTATTCCGATTGTCATCTGCTCGGTGCTGCAAGACCCTAACCTGGCTCAATCATTGGGCGCTGCTGCTTACCTACGCAAACCCGTTGTCCAAACCGACCTGCTGACTACGCTGGATCGCCTGGTTGCCGTGGGGTAGAGCCAAGGGCATCGACGCCTCAAGAATATGGCGTAAATACGTCAAAACCTCATCATTGCTCAATCCCGATAAATTTGAAACCATCATCGTCTGTCCCCCCAATTTTCGCTCATCGTCGATTGTTCCGATGTTGGCGGTAATCATGGCAATCGGCAAATCGTTCAAATGAGGCTCATCACGAATGTAACGCAGCAGGGTGTAACCGTCCATCTTGGGCATGCTAATATCCATCAGCACCAAGTCGGGCCGCTGCCGACGCAATAGCGCTAACCCTTCATCGCCGTTACCGGCGCGAATAATTTCATACTCCTGCCCGTGCGTTTGCAACAGCCGGGTTAGCAAGTTACCCATCCGCGGATCGTCGTCAATGACCAAAATACGCCCGCGCTCGAGGCCCAGGCGATCCAGCAGCGCCACCAAGGCCGAGCGGGTAACCGGTTTGACCAGATAATCTTTCACGCCGAGCGCCTGCCCTAACTGGGTTGGCCCCACCAGCGGACACATAATTACCGGCAGCGAAACGTCGGCAGAATGCTCTTGCAACTGTAAAATTTGCCGCCAGGCTTGGTCTTTTTGCGCCAGGTTGATGATGATCGCCCCGGCTTGCGTATCGCGGATGCGCCGGCCTATGTCGGCTCCGGCTTCAAACGGCACCACCTGCACGCCATCCACCGCCTCTTCGATGATCTGGCCGATGTAGGGATCAGGATCGAACAGTAAAACCTTGCGGCTGCGACTGCTGGGCGTTCGCACGCTCAGGCCGGTTTCAGCCGTTTCCTCAGCGAAAAATAGGGGCGGATGAAAGGGCAACGTAAAATAAAACCGGCTGCCCTGCCCCGGAACACCTGCGCTTTCCACCCAAATACGCCCGCCGTGCATTTCTACAAACCGCTTGCTGATGGCCAAGCCCAAACCGCTGCCCTGCTGGTTAACGAATGAGGTGCTGTCGATCTGTTGAAATTCCTTAAAGACGAGCGGCTGGGCTTGAGCCGGAATACCGATGCCGGTATCGGCCACGACAATTTCTACATGGGTGTCTTTCGCCTTGGCCTCGACCGTAATGCTGCCTTGTTCGGTGAAGCGGCGGGCGTTGTTCAACAGGTTTAAGATAACCTGGCTGACTCTGGCCCGGTCGATGACCAACGATGGTATGGTATCGGGCACATGAGCCACCAGCTTAACGGCTTTATCCCGCAACAGCGGGCGGATGACGCTGATGGCTTCCGTAATCACATCTTTCAACCCGGTTGGTTCGGGATGGATGCGCATCTCTTTGGCCTCGATGCGCGACAGGCTCAACACGTCATCCGTAAGCTGAAGCAGATGCTTGCTGCTGCGATAGATCTCGCGGATATCGCCCCGGTATTGCGGCGGCAGCGGCACACTGTAGCTGGCCGGCGACAGATACATCATCTCGCTAAAGGCCATGACCACATTGAGTGGCGTGCGCAGTTCGTGGCTAATGTTGGTGGCAAACTGCTGCTTGGCCAGCCGGGCTTCGTCGGCGGCCCGGTGCGCCCGGGCCAGATCGTAATTGAGCCGTTCGAGTTGGGTGTAGGCCACATCCAACGATTTCAAAGCACGAGCCAACTCGCCCTGGCGATCAAGAAGCTGCTTCTCATTTTCCTGCACGGCCATGGTTCTATCCCATGCCCAATACAACGTATGATACAGATTACGCACCGTCAGCGACGATGAGACACCAACAAGCACAATCACCAGAACCGGGGCCAACAGTTCCTCCGAAACAAGCGACAGGCCCAGATGATAATAACCTATGCCGAGAATAGCGGCACTGGACAGAAGTGTGACCGCCACCACTGAGCGCAGACCGAAAAGCAACCCGGTCAACCCCACCACAATAGCCATAAGGTAAGGAGCCGACGGCGTTGCCAGCAGCCACATATTGGTCAGGTTCGCCGCTGCAATACCGGCAATCAACGCGGCGGAGGCCAGTGAGACATTGCGTCTACGCGTAAAAAAGGCAATGGTCAACCCAACCGCCAGCAGCATCGGCCCCCAAAAGGCCGCCCCGATAGGGTTGAGCGGTCGAAACAGGATGACATACCATACATACAGCGCAATCATGACCCCAAACAAAACCGGGCGCAGCGACTCCTCGCGTAAATAGCCCAGGTCGTCGGGGGTTCCAAATTCTGTTCTTTCCATCCGCGTGTCTCCTTGTGTTATCGCCTTGAGCTGAAGTAACTCCTCAGGCATGTCATTTCGAGCAATCCATAATCCTTGAATAACAGGATTACGCCATCGGTAATGAACAAGCACCCTTCGATACGCTACGCTACTCAGGATGCTTGTTCATTAGCAGCGACGAAGGAGCGAGAAATCCCCCCAAACCTCTGTTGACACAACCATCGCGGGGATTTCTCGGCAAAAAACGCCTCGAAATGACATGTGGAGGGTGAGGTGTTACGAGCCGCAATTATATGTCCGGGTCGGGCGTGTTCAAAATCGACACAAACCGGCCACCGAAGGAGCAGCTATTATATGAGTTACGCAGTTCATATCATTTCTAAGCCGAAGGCGAGAAACTCCTACAGCGTTCGGTTTCAGACAACGTTTTTGGGGGATTTCTCGCTCCTATAAGCCTGCCCGGAGAGCTTCCTGAGACTCTGTTACTTCTGCTACCCTATTGCTTTTAGCCCTTTCTCAGAATTTTCTGGTATAATGCCGGGGTGTAAAGGAGCATCCCCCCATGGCCGGCTTAAAACTGTTTCTCTTTGGCTCACCGCGTGTAGAGTTGGATGATGCATCGGTTGATATTCCCCGGCGCAAAGCGATGGCGTTGCTTGCATACTTAGCGGTAAATCATCAACTGCACAGTCGCGATGCCTTAGGTACGTTATTTTACCCCGATAATGATCAAAGCCGGGCCAGAGGCTATCTGCGACGCGACCTGGCTGTTCTCAACAGCAATCTGGGCAGCGAGTGGTTTTCAACCGATCGTGAGTCGATTGAACTAACCTATAATGGGCCAACCTCATCCGCTTCATCTGATACAACCCCGCCTATTTGGCTGGATGTCAAACAATTTCAACAGCTTGTTACCGCCGGGCGTCAGCATGACCATGGCTCGAAAACCATTTGCTCCGAATGCCGGCCGCTGCTCAGTCAGGCAGTCGAGCTTTACACCAGCGATTTTCTGACGGGCTTTTCACTGCGCGATTGCCCGGAGTTTGATGATTGGCAGTTCTTCCAGGCCGAAAGCTTGCGTCAAGACCTGGCCAATACCTTGCAACGTTTAGTTGTGGGCTGCAGCGAGCAGAACGATTTCGAAAAGGCCATTCCTTACGCCCGACGCTGGGTAGCGCTCGATCCCCTGCACGAACCGGCCCAGCGCCAGCTTATTCAACTCTATGACCAGGCTGACCAATCATCGGCGGCCATCCGCCAGTATGAAGAATTCACCCAACTCTTAGAAGAAGAGTTGGGCTTGCCCCCCACGGAAGAAACAACCACGCTTTATGAAGCCATCAAAGCCAAACGCTTGCTTAATCCCTACCTAAAAAACGCCCGACCACCCGCCGAGAGTAAAACGTCAAAACCGGAGCAAAACCAGCCCCCTTCCCCGACCGAGCGCTATGAAACGCTGGAGGAAATTGGTCGCGGCGGGTTCGCCACCGTTTACCGCAGCCACGACAAAGTACTCGACCGTTCTGTGGCTTTAAAGGAGTTGAGTTCGCACCTGCTGGCCGACAAAGGCTGGATCGCCCGCTTTCGGCAGGAAGCCAAACTCATCGCCCGCCTCGACCATCCACGTATCGTCACCATTCACGATGTCGGGCCGACCTTTATTGTGATGCGGCTGGTCAACGGCCCCAGCCTGGCCGAACGGCTGGCCGAGCGCACCCGCCTGCCCTGGGCCGAAACCCTTGACATCATCACCGCCGTCGCCGAGGCGCTCGATTACGCCCACAAGCAAGGCATATTGCATCGTGATCTCAAACCGGCCAACATTCTGCTCGACCCGGAACGCGGCCCGCTGCTAAGTGACTTTGGTCTGGCGAAACTGATGAGCGAGAACAGCCTCAGCCAAAGCGGCAACGTCGTCGGCACGCCCTACTACATCGCGCCCGAAGTTTGGGATGGCGAAGAGGCTACCCCCCAAACCGACACCTACGCCCTGGGCTGTATTCTGTACGAGATGTTAACCGGCCAAAAGCTTTTCTTTGGCGAAACGCCACCTACGGTCATGGCCGCCCATTTCCAAACGCCGGGCTATCCCACCCGCTGGCCCGACGATGTACCGACCGGCATCACGGCGGTATTGAACAAAGCTTTGGCCCGTAACCCTCAAGAGCGCTACGCCACGGCCAACGATCTGGTCCAGACGCTCAAATCGCTTGAGGCGGGGACAATGGAAGCGGTCTCGCCAGTACCGGTCAAATCGGATGC
>JAGRBY010000228.1 GCA_020433835.1 Anaerolineae bacterium
CACGAACTCGATTTCGGCGTTGCGTTCCAGAGCCATTGCCTGGCCGAAGACATCGACCTGAACGGAGTGATCGATGACCAAGTTGACGGGCACGATGGGGTTGATCTTCTGCGGATCGCCACCCATACGCGCCATTGCCGAGCGCATCGCGGCCAGATCGACTACGGCCGGAACGCCGGTGAAGTCTTGCAAAATAACGCGGGCCGGTTTGAAGGGAATCTCATCGGCTGCGGGAGCGGCAGCATTCCACTTGGCCAGCTTGGTGACATCTTCTTCATTGACAACATAGCCGTCAACTTCGCGTAGAACGGCTTCGAGCAAGATTTTAATGGAAAAGGGCAGGCTGGAAATAGGGCCGATACCGTCTTTTTCTAGCTTGTCCAGGCGATAGATAAATGCTTCGCCGTTACCCGTATCAAACGTGGCGCGTGCGCCCAATGAATTTTTGGTCATTATTTGTCTCCTTGCAGATTTGCTTCTTTGTCAAAATTGTGGCTTGCCGACAACATTATTCACTTCGATGGTCGTACTTTGGGGTCTTCGACTGTATTTTACCCCTTAACCATTGATTTGCCAATTGTCAAAATTACTTAACTTGGGTTAATTTTAAGAAATGGGAGGAGACTTATGTCAGGGTAGCCGGCTTTTTAGGTAGGCTGTTGCTACTGCTGTCAAACAGTTGGAAATTTTGGGATGCTAGATGGGAAAATGCGCGTAGTAATCGAGCTGAAAATTACTGTTCGATGAAGACAATGACAAAAGTAAACCAGCCCGGCGGCCCTTCGACAGCTCCAACCCCAATACGGTTGTATTCTGTGTTGAGCAAGCCGTTACGGTGGACAGGGCTGTTCATAAACCAGTTGACGGCCTCATCAACCGTACTGTCATGCGGGCGGGTATTGCGCTGGATGTTTTCGCCCACCTTTCGCATGTCGGTGAACCCATAGTTCAGGAGCCTGTCTTTTGGTGAAAGACCTTCGGGGTTGGTATGAGCCAAGTAGCCACGCACTACCATATCTTGGGCGTGGCCCAGAGCGACCGCAGTTAGTCCATCGCCTACTGCGTAGGGTGGCAAACCAAAGTTGGCTCGTTGAGCATTGATAGCATTGATCATCTGCTGCTGCAAGTCGGTCAGCATCGGTGGCGGCGGCATCGGGGTAGGCGTGGGGCCGGTAGGTCGGTTTGAAGGTGGAACGGGTGTTGGCTTTCGCGGCGCGAAGATAACCGGAATCGCAACCACCTGGCCGGCCTCTAATGAGCCGGGGTCAAGATCGGGATTGACGGCTAAAATATCTTTAACGCTGGAGCCAAAACGAGAAGCAATGCCAACAAGGGTATCGTTTTCCTGAAGTTCGTACAAGATAACCGGGAAACTGTAGCTGAGTTCATCATTGACGGGGATAACCAATTCCTGTCCAATTTGGAGCGAGGTGGGATCTTGAATATCGTTGACCGTGAGCAAGATATCGAGCGGAACATCGTATTTGATAGCAATCGCCAGCGGCGTATCACCCCATTCGACGGTGTAGAGAATGGGATCGTCGTCACCGCTGCCGGCAAAGGTATTGATCGGATGGGCTGAGCTAAATAAAACCGGCACGACGATGGTTTGATCGATTTTTATATCTTTCGATTTTATAACAGGGTTGACGACTTGAATTGCTTTAACGCTGGAGCCATATTTAGAGGCAATTCCCAGTAACGTATCGCCTTCTTTAACGGTGTAAGGAACCAGTTCCCCTTTATAGACCGAGTCATCGGGCGGAATGAGAAGCTGCTGGCCTTCTTTGAGTGCGTTCGGATCGCGAATGTCGTTTGTGGCCAGTAACTCTTCGGTTGTTACATTGTAGTGGGCGGCAATCGAGATAAGGGTTTCGCTTACGCCGACAGTATGAAATATAAAGTAGGCCGTTGGTGTAATTTGGGGCTGCACCACGGGTGTAGGGGCGGGCGTACGTTTGGCCCTAAGCGAAATTCGGCTGGTGAGGAAGGAACGGATAAAGGAATCAGGTGTCGGGTGATCTGGAGCATCGTTTAAGCCTTTTACATATTCGCTCTCTGTTGTGGCCTGCGCGGATATCTGAATTCTATGTTGAATATAGATAACCAGACCGGCCAAGATAACAACAAGAATAATGCTGGCCCAGGCTCGTCGGGGAAGTTCGTCGATGAGTTCGCGAAAATTGATTTTGTTGAGGGTTTCGCGAGATTTCAGGTTCTTGATGAATTCGCGGAGTTTCAAGACGAGATTACCTCTCTGCAAAGACTAAAACAAAGCTGTACCAATCTGGTGGGCCTTCGACAACACCAATACCGATACTGTTATATTGCTGGTGCAAAATATTGCTGCGATGGACATAGCTGCCCATCCACCAGGTAAGTGCGTAGGCCACCGCATTTTCTTTGCCTTTGTTGTTACGTTGGATATTTTCACCAATCCAGTTGATATTTAAACCTTTTTGAGCAAATCGATCATCTAATGTAACGCCTTCCGGGGTAGTGTGAGAAAAATAACCACGAGACAGCATGTCCTGATCATGCGCTTGAGCCAGATCAACGAGATCGTTATCGAGTTTATAGGGGGCTAAGCCGTAGGCCTGCCGTTGGCTGTTGATCGATTGAAACATGGCCTGTTGCAGCGATAGTTTTTCTCCGGTGATAGGATCAGCGGTGATGATGCGCGGCAGGCCGGGATTGGCATCGGGATTGACCGGCGATGATGTAACCGGGATGACGACCTGCTGGCCGATTTGCAGCAAATCGGGGTCTAAGCCGGGGTTGGCGGCTAAAATATCTTCAATGGTCGAGCCGTAGAAGAAAGAGAGGTGGGCAAAGGTATCGCCCTCTTTAATTTCGTGCACAACCGCCGGAACGCCCGGTTCTAAATTGCTGGGAACGATGAGCAGCTCTTGACCAATGCTTAAATCGTGGGGATTAGCCAATGCATTGGTTATCATGAGAGCTTCGGTTGTAGTGTCAAATTTAATAGCAATGCCCAACAAGGTTTCGCCCTCTGCCACGGTATGGTAAACCGGCTCAGGGGTTGGGGTAGGTGAATACCTGGCTGTTGGCGACGATGTTGGGTCAGGTGTAATCGTTACAGGAATCATCAGTTCTTGACCGATTTGGAGCAAAGTTGGGTCATCAATGTTGTTAACTTCCAGCAATGTTTCAACACTAATATTATACTGTGCTGCAATCGAGACCGCAACGTCGCCTTCGGTAATTGTATGATAAATGGGTTTAGGGGTTGGGGTAGCAGTCGGCGGTCGTGGCGTCGACGTTATGGTAGGTATCAAGCCGACGTCGTCTTTGGTGGGGTGCGGGGTGAAGGTTGCGGTGGGGGTGTAATCAGGCGTCTCCGTATTAACCAGCGCTTCTGACTGATTTGAACCGGATCGGTTATTTTGACCGAATACAACAATAGCGATAGAGATGATGCCTAACGCTAAAGCCACTTTCCATAAGTTTGACGGCAAAGAGTCTTTTATTGGCATACGCGTTGTGACTCAATCCCTCCTCTTAAGTCGATGCGTGTTTTGTAGAGCCTCAATAGTGGCGGCACCAATGCAAAACATCGCCACGCGCAATTCTGTATGGGTGATTTCGATTTGCTCTAACACAGCGTCCAGCGATTTTACAGCAGCCTTTAAAAATGGGCCAGCCATCCCCCCCATAATTGCGCCCATAGCAATACATTTGGCGATATCTAACCCATTGCGCAAGCCCCCGCTGGCGATGATGGGGAACCCGTCCCCACCGGCCTGCTTAACGGCCAGTATGGCCTCGCTGGTGGGAATGCCCCAATCGACAAAGGTAGCCGCGACTTGCCGCTGAATTTCAGTTTTAGCCCGATACATCTCAACCTGGCTCCAACTTGTCCCGCCCGATCCCGCCACATCGATAGCTGTAACGCCTGCGTTGATGAGCTGGCGGGCGGTGTCTTCGGCAAAGCCCCATCCCACTTCTTTGGCGATGACCGGAACCGGCAGCTTTTGGCATACCTGTTCAACTTTGCCCAACAACCCGGAAAAGTTGGTGTCACCTTCGGGCTGAACAGCTTCTTGTAAAACATTGAAGTGCAGGATCAGCGCATCAGCTTCAATCATATCGACCACGCGTTGGCAGTCATCGATGGTGTAGCCGTAGTTAAGCTGCACGGCTCCCAAATTAGCCAACAGCACCGCAGTCGGCGCTACGGAGCGAACTTGAAACGATGCGGCCAACTGACTATCCTCTAGCGCCGCCCGTTGTGAACCGACACCCATCGCGATACCTGTAGCCTCTGCCGCCTCAGCCAACGTCCGGTTAATTTGGGTGGCCTGATCGGTACCCCCGGTCATCGACGAGATAAGGAGCGGCGCTTGTAAACGTTTACAAAAAAATGGTATCGATGTGTCAACCTGATCAAAGTTGAGTTCCGGCACGGCCTGATGGAGAAAGTGATAGTGCTCTAAGCCGGTGGTTAGGGTGCGAAAATTGACATCCTCTTCCAGGTTGATGCGGATGTGATCCGCTTTTCTTTGTTCGCTCATCAGTTTCTTTTCACGGTAGGTCGATAGAAGACCTCAGTTTACTACGCCTTTCTTGCTAGTCAAACCCGTGCTGGCGTAGTAACCGGCCCGAATAGGGTGGAATCAAAAAATCCCCGACGCATACGCCGAGGATTTTGGCTTTACTTACATGAGTTACGTAGTTCAAAAGGTGACAGTCACTTGACAATGATAAATCGAGCTATTTGGGCCAAACGAACGTACATTCTCAATTAAAAAGTGACTGTCACCTTGTTAACGCACTACATTGGTAAATTCTGTTCATTCTGTCTCAATATTTTGGGCTTTTTTGCTCTCGTTGCTGCGCTTACCTACAAGCCCGGCCCCGAAATCTTAGCGAGCTTCTCAGAAGTCTCTCGCCAGGTGATTTTCGACAACCCCATCTTCTTCCGTAAATGATCGTGATCCATGCCGTCGCGAAAATCGCGTTGGGCCGATGTCCAGCGCAGCATCTCGAACGAGGCTTGTTGGGGCAGTTCGGCCATTTCTGAAATATCAGACAGCACATATTCAAGATTGCGGGGTGTACATTCAAAAAGGTGCTCTTGCGGCTCATACTTTTCGATGTATTGGTCGAGGACGGGCAGCAGTTCTTTAGCAAAAGCTAGTTTGCGCTCTTTATGCTGCATGCGTGGATTGCTATAGCGGATCAACACCGTTGGCTCCGATCCGGAGCGATCAATATCGCGCAGGGCAATCCCCACACATTCGGATTTTTTGATGCCGGTCTGCAGAACCAAGTGAGCCAGCAGGTATGGTCGCGGATCGGGCCGGGGGGGTTGGAGTTTTTTCTCGGCAGCATCGAGCAGCTTTTCAACCTCATCATCCTTGAGATAAGAGGGGAGAGGCGCTTTGGCTCGATTATGAATCAGCGCCGCAGCCGGATCATAAGCTAATACTTTGGTGCTGGCCAACCAACTGAAGAAATTCTTCAACGTGGTTACCCGCCGACCGTAGGTCTTTGGACTGCATGGCACGCCGCGATAATGCAGCATCCAGCCTAGAAAATCGTTGAGTTCCTTGGTACCGAGCGTACTGATAACAACATTGGCCCCGAAATATTTTTGCAGCAGTCGCAGGTCGCCGGAAAAGGCTTTAATGGTATGCTCCGAAAAACCCTGGCGCTTCATATGGTCGTAGTAGGCACTGGCGGCGGCGGCCAGTGATGAGTTAGAGTCGAGAGATTTGATTTGCGCAATAGGCGGGCCATACTGGGCTTTTGTGCCGCGCTGTGGAAAGAGTGGGGGTTGCTTGTCTACCATAATCTTACCTTTCGAACGCTAAAATTCGCTCATTTGTGCGATTTACATAATTATTATAATCACCTTAGCCGGGGATGTCAAGGTGCTATACGAAAATCGGTTGGCATGGTATATTGTGACTGGGCTTTTGTCAGGAGATATGGAGATGGGGAGATAAGGAGATAATTCAGCGTAATCTCCCCATCTCTAATCTCTCAAGCAAGGTTTTACGTGGTGACCTTGCTGCGTCTAATTGATTTCTAACAAAAACGTGTTATACTTTCTTTACATCTATGGGGATGAAATGGTTTCGACAGGGAAGTGGAAGGGTACAGATTGCGAGTCGAGTTGTTCTAACTCGTTAAACTGGGACAAAACAATAATTGCCGAGAAAGTAACAACTTTCGGTCGCTCCTACAACGCTATGCCCCTCGCGGCATAAGCTAGTTAGCGAGCAACTCTGGCTCTCATAAAAGAGCCTCGTCCGTGCTTCGCTTATCCCCAAGAGAGGGGTACGGACGTCAGATAAATTGGGGTGCTCTGAAGCAACGCCGGTAAGCTTCAGCTAAGACCAACCGGCTGGTTCAGACGAACTTTGGTGACTAACGAAGTCTGAACGAGAAAACTGAAGTTCACCTACACTCGTAGACGTTTGTAGCCAGCTTCTGTGGACGCGAGTTCGACTCTCGCCATCTCCACACATATTTACTCTAAAAAGCAGCTTAACCGGCTGCTTTTTTGTTTGTCTCGATTTCTTTGCAGGCGTTAGAGGCGCAGATATCCTGGATATAGGCGGCGATGCCATCGAAGTTGTTATAGGTTAACGTATAAGCTGGAACGTGGCGAACCAGCCGGACGACTTCTTGAAAGCCGTGTTCCGGCAAGTTGCGGGCATTGATCAGCGTTTGCATCAGAGACAGTCCGGCTTGGGCTTTAGAAAGCCCCTCGCAGTCAAAGCCTCCATCAGCGCGGTATCGGGGAAAAATAATCGTTTTTAGCGGCGTTTCGCTGTGGAGAGGGTGATCGCGCAGCCGCTGGGGCGGAATAAAATAGCCGTAGGGCGATACCAGCATATTGGCTCGGTTGGCCTCAAAATCAAACCGCTTCTCCAAAATCGGCCGCGATGGGGATTTAAGGTTGATAGGGCGGGTTAGCGGTTTGATGATGTCGGTTTGCCAGGGGATGAAGGCCAGTTCATCGCTAAGATAATCAAAACCGTGGCTGACGAGCCAGGCCGTGAGGGTGCTTTTTCCGGCTCCGCTGGCTCCGGGCAATAGTAGACCTTGCCCTTGCCACCCTAACACCGCCCCGTGAAACAGCAGGCCGGTTCGGCTGTGGGCCGCCAGTTGGTAACAGCTATCGCTTAACAGCGTTTCGCCGGCCATGCCCGCATCGTGGCCTTCATAAAGTAGTTCCTGCTCGCGCCGCAGCGCGATCAAGCCGGAGTCTGCGTTTTCTTCAAGCTCATAGGTAAAGCACGAATTTTCGGCGTTACCCTCTTCGATGTGGCGGTAGAGCAGGTCGATAACTCTGGCGGCGGCTTGGCCCTTAAAGTTGACGGTTATGGTATTACCGGCAAAACTGATGCGACGCGTTTGTTCCATTTTTCAAAGAAGCTGAATAGCACCCTGTTGGGCAAATTGGTCTAAGCTGTTTTGGATGTCCTCGGCCAGAGTATCTTCGGCATCGGGATAGGCATCTTGTAAAAGGGTGATGATCTCCTGCACGGTTCGCTGCCCGTCGCACAACTGCCACACCAACGAGGCCGTGGCGTTGCAATAAAGAATGCTGGTTTGGCTGGGATGAAACAACAGCAGTTCATCATCGATCTGTTCTAACTGATAGTCGGGGGTGCGCTTGGGTTTACGGCTAAATAGCATGGCAAATCTCTCTCCTAAGGTGAATTTGTTTTGACCACTTTTGACCACAACAGTTGGATCATCCAGCCTACGACCCGGGCGGGATGGCCGACCCAGCGATACCAGACCTCGTCCGGCCAACGCCGGATGCCGTAAAAGAGATAAAGCCACCAGGTTGAGGGCCAAAAGCTGTCGCTGATAATACGCCGATATCCCTTCGTCCGCAACTGAGCCAGCGAGTAACGGGGCCAGCCCTGGAAATCGAGACCGACGCCGGGGGGGGCGGCGGTGGGAGTGAGGGCTATCGCCTTTTGTAACGGTTCGGACAGCGGGGTTATATAATGAAACTGAGCCAGGCAGGTGAGGGCGAAAGGATACTGCCGGGCCACGAGCCGCCAATCGATCTCGGCCACAAAATGCTCGGCCCAACCGACGATGTCGAGCACGCGGATGAGATGGAGCGGTTGGTAGATGCTCTTGACCGCGTGTCGACACAAGTGCCACAACATCTCCTCATAACTCAGGGTGTAAGCCGTGACCCCGTTAATTTCAAACGCTACCGGCGCTCCGGCCATCGTCTCAATCGCCAGCGACGCCGTGTTGCCCGTACTAAACAAATTGTGATGAATCTCCACGCTAACCGATATCCCCTCGGTTTTGAGAGTCGCCGCCAGCATGTGCTTATCGGGTAAGCTGTTGTCCTGGGGCAGCGGGGCATCGAAGCCCAGTTCGGCCAGAAGCTGCTGCGCCCGGTAGGCATCGGCCTCTTTGACGAGCAAGTCGATATCGCGCATGGGCCGCAACCCCGGCTCCGGGTAGATGATATGGGCCAGTGCCGCGCCTTTAACCACCAAGACCTGAACGCCCTCGGCTTGAAAGCGAGTCAAGATATCGGCCAGCACTCGCCCCCGGACCGCGTTGGCATGGCGATGCCGCAGGTAAAGCGCTTGCAGCGACCGTTTGAGGTCGGGGGGGATGGTTAGCTCGGTTGTTTTGGTGGAGGTGTACAGCAGGGGGCCGAGGCCGTGTTCTTCTATCTGCGTAGCGAAGTCGGTCTTTTCGAGCAAATCAAGATACGTTGGGGTTAAAGCCGTGATGTGGTTTGGCTGAAATCGGACAGCCAGCGGATAAAAGGATGGCTGATAGGCTGTTGCAGATAGAGTTGAAGTCATAGTATCTCGACGCGAAAATAAGGCACTGAATTTGATGCTCTTAATGCCAAAAGGTTACAGTTTGCAGAGAATTATGAATACCGAAGAGAAAGCAATGGGTGTAGAGGTAACGATCCGGTAGTGGCAGATAATTGGATTCTTAAAGGGGTAAGTCCCAAAGCGGGCGAATAATATCACAAATGAAAAGGGCCGGCAAGTTATCAGGCAGATGGCGAGTCGTTTGCTTACCCTGCTTTCTACTCAAACCAGCCGCGCTGATAGAAAAACCACACCATCCCCGCCGCCACGAAGATCATCACCGTCAGGGCAAACGGGTAGCCATAAATCCAATGCAGCTCCGGCATACGCGCAAAATTCATGCCATAGATACTGCTGACCAGAGTTAGGGGCAGAAATACGGCCGAGATAATTGTGAGAAAACGCAGCCGGGCCTCAGTTTTGTTGTGGAGCGTGAGTTGGTAGTGATCTTGTAACTCACGTAGGCGTCTTTCCTGGCGTTGGATAAAGCGCAGGCCATATTCGGCATTGTTAACCAGATCGCGGAAGTACTCGCGTTGGTTGCTAATGGTAAAAGCGCGCGACTCGATGCGGATGAGGGTGGTAACGCAATAAAGTTGATCCTCACCGATAATGGCCAGCTTACTCATATGGCGCTTCATCTCTAAAATCTCGTGGATTTCGATCTCGTCAGGGTTTTCGTCAAAGGCGGTCATAAGCGCGTCAATTTTATTACGGGCCTGGAGCGTTAGCAGGATGTTTTGATCGACGATATGATCGAGAAAGGTATACAGCAGTGCCGAAGTTGTGGGCGTGTACAGTTTTAGCTCGCCGCTGAGCAGATCGGTGGTCAGTTCCGTTAAGCTGGAGATAGTGCCTCGCCGCACGGTGATGAGAATATTCGGCACGCCGATAATCGATACATACGGCACGCGCATCGATTGTTCCGTCAGACTGACCGGAAATTCAAGGTACAGGGTTCTTTCATAGCGCGTAATCAGAGAACTACGGCTGAGGTTTAAGCAGTCCTCCAACACCAGCGGATGCAGCTTTAAAGGCGATAAGATGTGAAAGAGTTCATCAACCTCGGCTTCTTCGACATCGAGCCAATAACTGCCCGGCTGCTCGAAAACGTGCCGGTACTCATCGGAAGAGCATTCATCCAGATATTTATCATCATTGAGGTGGTAAACATTGAGTTTCATCACGGCAATAATAGCAAACTTGTGGCTTTATGTAAAAATAAAGAGGGGTGGTCTCGATGACCAGAGGACAACTGTGTGATTTGGAAGAGATGGCCTCTCCCTGGATAAGGGTTATCAGGAATAATATGCGGGATATAAGAAACTGTTTTAAAAGACCTAAAGGGTCCACAGATGGACACAGATTCTCACAGATAGCTTTGTCGGCCGGCCA
>JAGRBY010000229.1 GCA_020433835.1 Anaerolineae bacterium
GGCTTTGCTCTTGAGCGGGCAATTCGGTAAAGGGCAGCAGGGTTTGCTCACCATTGCTGCTGAGGCGAAGTACGGTTACAGTTTCGGTTTCCGGGTTAAAGGTGGGATAAAAAATCGCTTCGGTAACCGGGGCAATGCGGCCTACCGGCAGCCGGCTAAGCGTTACTTGGCACGTGGCTTGATTATTGGGATCGACCAGTGTGAGCAGATCGGGACTTTCAAAATCAACTGTGAGTAGTGCAGGTCGTGAAATATCGGGGCATAATCCGGCGGGATCAAGCGCTGACAGTTCGGGAGTTGGTGGAACAGCAACGGTGGGCGAGTCGATCCTGACCATAAGGCCATTCACCCAATCAAAAACAACTTGCTTTTGGACATCATCGGCTTCGCTGCTGCCACTGCCCTTGAAAGTGAGGTGGCTAATAAGGTTGTCGGCACTGCCGGGATTATCCTCAAAAAGCAGTTCGAAACCGGTTAGATTCGTAACCCAACTCTGAAAAGAATTAAAATCGGCATTCTCTAACATACCGGAGGTCTCAAATTGATCACAAGGACGTGATAGCGTATAAGAACCGTCTGAAGAAACGGTTAATTCGTTGCAGAAACCACCCACACCACCGGTCTGGCTATAACTCAACACCGCAGTAACCGTCGAAGGTGCGGGTAATTCCGAGTCGGCTGTAGAGGCTTCCGGTTCAATCGTTGAACCGTTGTTTTCTTGGGCTTCAGGTGTAGCAGCTTGGGTGGGCACATCCTCTGGTAGAGGCTGAGCATCACCCGTACGCGGGGTAGAGCTACATGCGGCGAGAAAGCATATCAACAGGCATAGCCAAAAATTCAATCGTTTCATCAGGCATTTCCTTAAATTTCAAGCAAATTTTATTTGACATAAGTAATTACAACAAACGCCCAAATTCTACATTACTTTTATGTAAATTTCAATTATAGATTATAAACCGTTGCCCCAGCTAACTACCCAACGTCTAAACGCTCTAAAATTCTCACCCAGTATCAATAGGTTATTGATAAAAAAGTATAGGTTTGTTACAATTGTGGTTGCTCTTACATTGTTCAAGCGATAAGACCATTTATTACCTTGCCAAAAAATTGACCACTCCTTATCTACCCACTCAGAAGGCAGCAAAATTTGTTATTTGGTTATCGCCATAACTATCCGCAAGCAAGGACCGTTGTATATCTATGGATATGCAAGAGATATTAAGCAAAGTTATCACCAGCACCAATGAAATATTTCAGGCCGAAGCCGGCTCTGTTGCTCTGCTGGACCCTCTGAGCCAAAACATTGTCATTAGAGCGGCTGTGGGGGCCGGTGCCGATGCTGTACGTGGTTTAACATTACCAATCGGCCAAGGCGTTATGGGCTGGGTTTTTTCGCACGAAGAACCGGCGCTTATCCCCGACGTTTATAATGACGAGCGTTTTTTCAAGGATGTTGATAAAGAAAGCGGCTTTCAAACCCGTTCTATTCTGTGTGTCCCAATGAAGGCGGATGAACACACCATCGGCGTGATCGAGTTGATGAATATGCGGCCCGATTATCTGAGCGATGATGGGGTAAAAATTCTCAGCGTAATTGCCGACCATGCGGCATTGGCTATAGAAAACGCTCGCCTACTTGAAGAGACGCGTCAAAAATCGGAAGAACAGGCTTTTTTGTTTGAGGCCATGGCGATTGTAACCTCAGATTTAGCACTGGATACCGTACTTGACGCAGTTGGCCGCCAGATGGTGGAGGCGCTTAAGGCCGACTTGTGCATCATCTCACGTTGGCCGCTACAGCAAAAGCAGCTTGATACCATGCAATCTTACGCCGGCCCTGGCGTAAAACGCCCACCTCCAACGCCGCGACCGCTGTTAGAGGGTTCAACAGCCCTAACGGTTCTCACATCGCAAAATTCCACATATTTAGATATCGATGCATCTGACATTTCGCCGGAAGAAAAACGTTGGGTAAACCAGCTTAGAATGAGGACGCTTTTTCTTATTCCCCTTATTTACCGACGCCAAACTATTGGTTTGGTTGAAATCGGTCGCATCCATAATTTGCACCCATTGACCACCGGTGAACTTCGATTGGCCGAAACCATGACTGCGCAAGCAGCTGTGGCTATTGAGCACGCCCGCTTGTATGATGAGGCTACCCGCCATCTGGCTGAGGCTAAAGTGTTACAAGAGGTTATGGTTGCCGCCGCCTCGACGCTCGATTTCAATCAGGTGCTGACCGGAACAATTGAGGCATTACACCGAACTTTAGGCATCGAGCGCCTTGGCTTCTTTCTTCCCCCGGAAGACGATAATCATTTTATCATCACGCACCCAGCTACGGTTGGCTTTGATTTAGAGAACGGTCGCCCGGAAATCCCCTTAGAGGGCAGCGCCATTGGTTGGGTTATTCGTAACAATAAGGACATTCTGTTGCAGGATGTTCACCAATTTAGCGATTATTATGAACTGGCGGATGATACATTGTCTGAGTTGTGCGTTCCAGTACGGTTACACGACAAAGTGGTGGCCGTTCTTAATGCCGAAAGCCCACGCTTAAATGCCTTCGATAATGAAGGCCTGCGGCTTTTTAGAGCTATCGCCGCCGAACTGGCTGTGGCTCTGGAAAATGCCAAACTGTTCCAAACCGAACACCGACTGGTCAACCAGCAGAAGGCGCTGATCAATGTTTTTGCCGATCTCAATACAGAATTAACCTCAGATACGCTGTTTCAACGCATCATCGAGCGGGCTATCGTGGTTATTCCTCAAGCTGAGGGTGGCAGCCTGATCACTCAACAAGGTGATGATTTTGTTCACGCTGCCGCCGTCGGTTTCGATATTCAAAAATTGCAGTCTCTGATTATAGCCAAAGATGTCTTTCTTGAATGCCAACCGCCCCCCAGAATAGCCGAATGCCTATCGCAAAAAGAGATTATTGCACTAGGCCAGCACTGCTTTCCGGCTAACTTTTATCAATACGCGCAGGCTGCTCATTTAGATGATGTTAAGTGTATGTTACGCACATCCTTGTATGCAGGTGATACCGTAATTGGCGCTATCACCGTAGCCAGCTCAACGAAACCACAAGCCTTTACGGAAGAAGATAAGCAGGTTTTGCTTCTCTTTGCCAGCCAGGCAGCGATTGCATTACAAAATGCCACTCTTTTTGAGGAAATGCGGGCAGCGGAAGCAAATTATCGTGACTTATTTGATAATGCTAACGATTTTATCTTTACGCTTGACGGCAACTTTAGAATCAGCAGTGCCAATAAGGCCGTTTTCAAAGCAACCGGCTATCAAACCAACGAGATTATCGGCATGCATTTTACCGAGTTCGTACCGGCGGAGCATTATACACGGCTGTACAAAATTCTTAAGTCGCGTTTGGACTTTAGTGACTCGCCCACCACATTCGAACTGCCGGTTAAAGGCAAAGATGGTCGCGAAGCCGTTATAGAGGCCACAATTCGGGTGCAGCGCGATAACAATCGGCCGGTTGGCTTGCACTGCATCGCCCGCGATATTACCCAGCGTTTGGAGTTAGAGCAGCAGTTGCGGCAAACGGAAAAGTTGTCGACTATCGGTAAATTGGTGGCCGGCGTCGCCCACGAGCTAAACAACCCGCTAACCTCTATTATTGGCTACTCAAATCTACTGCAAGAGGATTCTCTTCTGCAGCCCTATAAAGATGATCTCAAGGTTATCTTTCAACAGGCAGATCGCGCCCGGATTATTGTAAAAGATCTGTTGGCTTTTGCCCGCAAGATCGATCTGGAGCCTAAGCCGGTTGATATTAACAGCACTATTCAAACCTGTTTAAACCTAACAAAATCTTTACTACACGAATACAATATCCGTGTCACCACAGCCTTAGATTTCGGGCTGCCGCAAACCCTGGCCGATCAGCATCAATTGGAGTTGGTTTTTGTCAATCTAATCTCGAATGCAGTCCATGCCTTAAGTAAAGCAACTTCATCGCCTTGTTTAACTATCGAGTCAAAAAAGCTTGACGATTCGATTTTGCTGACCTTTGCTGATAATGGGCCGGGCATCCCATCGAGCATCGCCCATCGCATTTTCGATCCCTTCTTCAGTACCAAGCAAGTTGGCGAAGGAACCGGCCTGGGGCTGTCGATTTGCTTTGGGATCATCAGCGAGCACAAGGGGCATATCTGGGTCGACGAGACGGTTACATCCGGGGCCACGTTTTATATCAAACTACCCATTGTTCCGGTTCGAGAAGCAGCGGCCTCCCTGGCGGGCTTACCCGAACCAGAGGCATCGTCGGCCTCATTACCAAAATATCTTCATATCTTAGCTGTCGATGATGAGCCGCCCTTATTAGAGCTTTTGCGTCGGGTACTGGGGCGCATGGGATATACGGTCGATACCGCTCCGGACGGAAATATTGGTCTGGAAAAACTGAGCAAAAACAACTATGATATCGTTATTTGCGATGTTTTAATGCCCGATATCCTCGGCCCTGATCTGTACGATCGGGCTATCAAGCAATTCCCGCATCTGCGCGAGGCGTTTATTTTTGTTACCGGCAATGTCGTGGATCCTGATACACGTATATTTTTAGAGAATTCCGGCTCGCCTTGGCTAGCCAAACCTTTTTTACCCAAAGATATTAAACGGGCTATCACGGAAGCTTTAAGCCGAAAATCGGAACCTACAACCTTAAATGAACTATGACCATTGCTAACTATAAGGTAGTCGTGTACAATTTTTATGGTTAGCAATATCGCCACATCCCCATTATAACCAAAGGATGGGCGTCGTTTAAAAATCATATAGAGAAACTCTGGCTAAAGATGATTGGATTTCATACCGCTATCACAGTAATCGTTCTTCTTGGATTTATTTTACTTCTGATACTTGCCAGCCTGCGCTTACGCTCGCAGCAAGCCATAGTCATTCATTTGGCTGTGTATCTCAGCTTTGGGGTGCTTTCAAATCTGGCTGAGCTGCTGTTGGGTCTGGCTGGTGAAGCGCCACCACCGACATTACCTTTCTTATCCGGGTTTTGCTTACTGGGCATGGTGGCAACCCTCGGCGCGCTGACACTCAACTTTTTGGAACGCGAGAAAAATCAGGTCATGACCTTCTGGGCAAGTTCAGGCCTTATTTTGGCAGTCTGGTTTGTAACGGCCAGCCGGGGGATATCTATTAGCCTCATACCGGGGTTGCGTAACACGCTGGTTTTAACCGCATTGATGTGGTTAGTTACCCTCGCAACCAGTATCATTGCCCTTACCACAGAATTCAAACAAAAACAGTCAGCCAAACACCTCAACCGGCTGCGCTATTGGCTAACCGCTACGGTTCTCTTTGCCATTAGCGGTCTATTTTCATTTGCCAATCCCTTTATTTTCGATTGGCTGGGCTGGCCTCTTATCTTAACCGCCAGCATTTTGATTAGCTATGTTGTTCTCACTTATCACACCCGCGATCTCAGCCTTTTTGTCGGGCGCATATTTTTTCACCTCACCGTAGGCGGAGCTATCGCCGCTATATTCTATCTCAGCCTGGCCGCAACTATCGTAATGAGCCGCAGTACAGCCGATAACGTTATCATTCTTGTTTGGACCGTTATTTTGGCGCTGTTGCTCGCTATTGCCACCCCCTTCGTCCGCCAATTTCTAAACCGAATATTTACGCGTATCATTTTCGGCAAACAGTATCGTGATGAAAAAGAGGTTATAACGTATTACAGCCAGAGCGTCAGCGGGGCCTTAGATATGCAGCGCCTGGCCGATATCTTGATCCAGTTGATGGTTGAAACGCTCGAAATTAGAAAAGGTGCCGTTTTTGTCAACAAACGCGGCGCACGTGACAAAATTTCGCTCAATTTGGTATCTTCCGTCGGCTTCGACGGCGTTGAAAATGGCGAATTCAGCATCGACAGCCCTTTTATCGACCACTTTCGCAACCAGGGCAAACCGATCCACCAGTATGATGTCGATGTCCTGCCTGAGTTCAAAATTATTCGAGCAGCGGAAAAGGAATGGCTGGCTGACACCGGCATGGATCTCTACGTGCCAATCATGCGCAACCGAGAACTGGTCGGCATGTTGGCTTTTGGCCCCAAACGCAAAGGTATCAACTATTCTTCGGAAGAAATCTACTTGATGAGAGCCTTGGCCGATCAAGCCGCTCTGGCGATGGATAGTGCCCGTCTTTTCGACCAACTGACCACCACCAACCAAGAAGTCGGCTCTTTAAGCGAGCAGTTGGCCGGCCTTGATAATAACAAAGCCGATTTTCTGTCGATTGCTTCACACGAGTTACGCACACCGCTGACCCATATTCACGGCTACGCCCGCATTTTGGGCGACTTTACCGACGAGGAATTGCAAAACCCGGTACAGGTGAGGGGCATGGTTGAGGGCATCATCAAAGGTAGCGACCGAATGAAGAATGTGCTTGACATTATGTTTGATGTCAGCGAGGTTCACATCGGTGAGATGGCGCTCTTTTCCGGTCCGGTCAATTTGGCCAGCGTGGTTGATCAAGCAGCGCGCCCCTATTTGGCAGCGCTGGATGACCGACGTATTGCATTTGCCAAAAACAATCTTGAGGATGCGCCCATCATTGAAGCCGATGGGACACGTCTGGTGCAGGCTTTCGAAAATCTCATCAGCAATGCTATCAAATACACCCCCGACGGCGGCATGGTTACGATAGGCTGCCACTCTCTCGTCCTCGATAACATAGGCTCGGCCGTCGAGATAATCATCACCGACACCGGCATCGGCATCGACCCCGAATATCATGAGCGCATTTTCGAGAAGTTCTTCCGGGTTGACGATCCCGATCACCACAGCACCGGCACCACCAAATTCAAAGGAGCCGGTCCCGGTTTAGGGCTTACCCTCGTTCAGGGCATTGTTGAAGCGCATGGCGGCAAAGTGTGGGTAGAAAGCAGCGGCTACAGCGAAGAAACATTCCCCGGCAGTAAATTCTTTGTAATTTTGCCGCTTCATCCTATAAAGATCGACGAGGGTGAGGCTGAAGAACAAGAAAGACAGTCTCAAATCGAGACTGTTCACTGGCGCAGCAAAGATCTGAAAGAAATGAGAGAAAAAGTGGAGAAAGAAGCCTGAGGTAGCGCAACATTAAACCGTGGAGACAGGTAAAGAACCCAGGTTTTTGCCTAAATGGTAAGCATGTTGCCCAATTGAGCACCCATATAAGCCTTTGCCCGTCCCATGTTCAAGAAAAACCTGGGTTCTACGGGAGATAAGAGACTAAACTTCCAGGGAACTACAGACTCAACCGTCAATAGATACCAATCTCCTTATCTCCAGTCTCCAATCTCCAGTTACTCCTCCACCCCCTGATACGTCAACACAACCTCGCCATCAACAACATCAACAAAGGCTGATCCGCCGCCGTCGGCGAGTGCGCCAAACAGCATCGCTTCCGCGAGCGGCTTACGCAGCTTTTCGTCGATCAGCCGGGCCATTGGCCTAGCCCCGAAATCGCGATGATAGCCGTGCTCGGCCAGCCAATCGCGAGCATTTTCCGACAACGCTAACGTAATCTGCTTCGGCTTGAGCGCCAAGCGCAATTCATCAATCTGTTTATCGACAACTTTTTTGATGGTTTCGGTGTCCAAGGTATCAAAGCGCACCACCGCATCCAGCCGATTGCGGAACTCAGGGCTAAAGAGGCGCTCCAGCGGTTTCTTGGCCGGATCGCCGCTTGAACCGCCGGACACAAAGCCCAACGGTTGGGCCATCAACTCGCGCGCCCCGGCGTTGGTCGTCATAATCAAAATAACATTGCGGAAATCGGCCCGGCGACCGGTGTTGTCGGTTAATGTGGCGTGATCCATCACTTGCAGCAAAATATTGAACAGATCAGGATGGGCTTTTTCGATCTCATCGAGCAGCACAATCGAGTAGGGGTTGCGGCGTACGGCATCGGTCAACAAACCACCCTGATCGAAACCAACGTACCCCGGCGGCGCACCGATCAAACGGCTGACGGTATGCTTTTCAGAATATTCGCTCATATCGTAGCGCAGCAGTTCAACCCCCAGCGAGCGCCCCAAAACGCGAGCCAATTCGGTTTTACCAACGCCGGTCGGACCAAAGAAGAGAAACGAGCCAACCGGCTTGTCGGGCAGCCGCAATCCGGCCCGAGACAGACGAATGGCGGCCACAATTGCTTCGATGGCCTGCTCCTGGCCGAAAATGTAGGTCCGCAGATCGGTATCCAGGTTTCTCAGCCGCTGCCGATCATCGCCGGAGACGCTTTCGGCCGGAATTTTGGCCATTGTCGCCACCACAATTTCGATATCCTCGCGGCTCAACGTCTTTTTGCGCTCGTCACCATCTTGAATACGCTGCCGTGCGCCGGCCTCATCCAACACGTCGATGGCCTTATCGGGCAAAAAACGGTCGTTAATGTGTTTGGCCGCCAATTCCGATGCTGTGCGCAGCGCATCTTCGGTGTAGATGACATCGTGATGTTCTTCAAAATACGGTTTAAGACCGATTAAAATTTGCACAGTTTCCTCAACCGACGGTTCCAGGACATCGATCTTCTGGAAACGGCGGGCCAAACCGCGATCCTTTTCCATCGCCTTGAACTCTTCGTGGGTGGTCGAGCCGATGCAGCGCAGTTCGCCGCTGGCCAGCGCCGGTTTAAGCATACTGGACGCATCGACCGAGCCGCCGCTGGTGGCTCCGGCCCCCACCACGGTGTGAATCTCATCGATAAAGAGAATGGAGTTAGGCTTATCTTGAAGCGCCTTCATCACGCCCTTCACCCGCTCTTCAAACTGGCCGCGAAATTTGGTTCCGGCCAGCAGCGATCCCAAATCGAGCGCGTAGATGTGCACACCCTTCAACAGATCAGGCACGCTGCCCTCATGGATGCGTAAAGCCAGCCCTTGCACCATCGCTGTTTTACCCACGCCGGGGTCACCCACAAAGAGCGGGTTGTTTTTGAGACGGCGACACAAAACCTGGATAGTTCGCTCCATTTCCGCCGCCCGGCCAATGACCGGGTCGATCTTACCGGCAGCGGCCAGCTCAACCAGATCGGTTGTAAACGCTTTAAGCGGATCACGAACAGGGGCTTCGGTTTCCGGCTCTTCACCTACCGTTTCCGGGGCAGGGTTGGCCTCGTAGCGGCTGATACCGTGCGAGATATAATTCAAGACATCGAGCCGGCTGACTCCTTGCTCTTCCAAAATAAAACGGGCATACGAGTCTGGCTCTTCAAACAGGGCCGCCAAAATATCGCCGCTTTCCAGCCGCTCCTGCTCGGCGGCCTGGGCGTGCCACACCGCTCGTGAGAGAACACGCTGAACCCCCATGGTCTCCTCCGGTTCCAAATCCAGCCCATCAGGCAGCCTATCCATATTTTCATCCAGATAGTTGGCTAAATCATCTTGCAACCGCTTCACATCAACCGCACAGGCTCGCAAAATCTCCACAGCACGGTCGTCATGGGTGAGGGCTAATAGAAGGTGTTCCAGGGTTACATATTCGTGTTGTCGCTGCTGCGCCTCCTGCACAGCCCCAGCCAAACATTGGCGCAGCGACTCAGGGATAATTGGTCTGCTCATTCAGGCTTCCTTACTCAGGCTCCATGGTACACATAAAGGGAAATTGGGCTTGCCGGGCCATATGGATGACCTTCTGCACCTTGGTTTCGGCGATATCGCGTTGGTAAATACCGGCCAGGCCGACTCCCTTGCGATGCACATCAAACATAATCTGCACCGCTTCCGATTCACCTTTGCGAAATACGGTCATCAGCACCAAGATCACAAATTCCATAGTGGTGTAATTGTCATTATGGAGAAGAACTTTGAACATTCGGGGGGGGTCTATCTTGTCGCGCGTTTCCTCCTGCGTCGCGACATCCCCTTCCTCTTCCATCCAACGGTCAGGCATATACTATTACCTCTCTTTGATCATTTTATCCGATGGGCGAAGTCGGGTCAAGTAAAAGTGGGTTGCACCGGCAATTCTTAATAGGCTTCAGAATTGTTCCACCTTATTGTCAAGGTCGTATTACCACCAAAGTAATTTGTCTATTTGCGTTGCTGGCTAACCACATAACGCAAACCGAACCAAGCTATTATAAATAGCACTTACGCAGTTGGCCGGTTTAGCCCCCCTCTAACTCCCCCCAAAAGGGCAATGGCGTTAAGTTAAGCCCCCCGGCCCCCCAAAGGGGGGAGAAAGACGTTAAATTCCCCCC
>JAGRBY010000022.1 GCA_020433835.1 Anaerolineae bacterium
GCCATTGTAGGCTATCGCCAGCCCAAAATTAAGCTGAAGCGGCAGAGTCCAGAGGCCGTTGAAGATATTGAGGGTATGGAACAGCAAACTAACGCCGGTGGGCGCGTACAGGTAATCGGTAAAAAAGGGGTTGGTACCCTCAACCAACAGCGATTGTTTGACCCACCACAGGTTCCAATAATTCTGCCAGCCGTCGAAACCGTCGCCGGGAATGGCATCGGTGAGATGAAGGGCAACCGGCCAGGTCATCAATACGGTTAAGCCGAGGTACCCCAGTAAGATAAGCAGTGTATGTTTTTTCACAGTTTGAGAGTCTCGAAAAAGCCGGGTTGCACGTGCATTGAAGACCTGTCAGGTTTTATAGGATACTGGTGGGCGGAATTCAGGGCCGAATTCGACGTATCGCATGCCCAATGATATTGCCAAAAACCTGACAGGTCTGGTTTTTAATTTCTACACAGCAGCCAAGCATAAAGTCAGCGGAGATGATACCCAACAACCCTCATTTAAGCAATCGGGCAATGGGTTGAACTTTATAAAGCCTCCTTTGCAAAATTCACCTTATCGAGAAAAGTGCTATAATTGCAGGTCGCAAAATCCTTATGTCGTAGCGGCCTGTCTGTTCAGGCAAACAACAGCAAGTGGTTGTCTTTTTGATAAAACGAGTGAGAAACGCTATAACAAATCACACACCGGCGGCAGTCATTCTGCTGGCCTTTTTAGGGCTGGCGATTATCTACAGCCTGGTCACGCCCCCCTTCGAAGCCGGTGACGAATCGCGCCACTATGCGGTGGTGAAATACATGGCCGATAGCGGACGCCTGCCGGTGCAAAACATACCGGAAACCCGCGAGGAGCAAATCCACTGGAGCCACGAAGGCAATCAGCCGCCGCTTTACTACGCCCTGGCTGCGCTGCTAACCACCGGTATCGAAACCGGTTCGTGGGATGACGTATTCTGGTACAATCCGCACACGACTATCGGCAACCCGCTGCGCCCCGACAACAAAAACATCACCATCCACCCGCCCGGCGAAAGCTGGCCCTGGCGCGGTCACGTGCTAGCCGTTCACCTCATCCGCTTCATGTCGATTTCGATGGCGGCGGTCACGGTAATCGCCGCCTATGCCGTTGCTTATCGCTTATTTCGCGGCCAACGCCGGCTCGCCGCCGCCGCGATGGCCGTCACCGCCTTCAACCCGATGTTCATCTTCATCTCAGCCGCCGTCAACAACGATAACGCCGTCATCATGTTCGTCACCCTGGCCCTGTGGCTCATGATCACCATCGCCGAACGGGCCAACCAACCCGATCCGGCAACGCTCATCCGCCGCATGCCCTATCTCGCTGCACTGTTGGGCTTACTCATCGGCCTCGGCGCATTGAGCAAACTCTACGCCTTCGGCCTCCTGCCCCTCGCTCTCCTACTTTTCACCTGGATCGCCTACAAAACCACTCACCCCACCTCAACCCCCAATTACCAATTACCAATTACCAATTACCAGTCTTCAATCTCCAGTCTCCAATCTCTAATCTCCCCCCTCCTCACCTGGAGCGCCATCTTCGCCACCGCATTCATCATCACCGCCGGCTGGTTCTACCTGCGCAACGCGCTCATCTACAACGGCGACATTTTCGCCCTGCAAGTTATGCGCGAAACCGCCGGTCAACGCCGCGAAGTCCCAACTCTGGCCACCCTCAAAGCCGAATTCGAAGGCTTCCGCATCGCCTACTGGGCCTTATTCGGCGGCGTCAATATTCTGGTCAGCAATTGGATTTACACTATCCTCGACTGGCTTTCTCTCGCTGCCTTCATCGGCCTGCTGGCCTACCTTCCCTACCTTACCATTTCGCTCTGGAAAAACTCAAAATCTCCCAATCTCCCAATCTCCCAATCTCCCAATCCTTCACTCCCTACCTTCCTCATCCTTCTAAGTTGGTCAACCATCATGATCGCCGGCTTCATCGTTTGGAATTTAACCCAACCTGCCGGACAGGGACGACTGCTCTACCCGGCCATCTCCGCTATCTCGGCGTTGGGCATTCTGGGCTTAACCTGGTGGCTGCCGTCTGAACGGACAAAAACACTGATTGCCGGACTGGTCGCGGTGGGACTCTTTCTGTTCGCCGCGATTACGCCTTTTACCACGATAGCACCTGTCTATGCGAATCCTCCCATTCTCACCGAATCTCAAATACCTGATGATGTGCAACTGGTGAACTTCACCTACGATGATGCCGTCAAACTCATCGGCTACAAACTGCATACCCCTATCGTCCGCCCGGCAGAAACTGTCGATTTGACGCTCTACTGGCAAATCCTCAAACCGACTGACCTCGACTACAGCATCTTCATCCATCTGCTGGGTCGCGAACGACAGGTCATCGGCCAGGTCGACACCTACCCCGGCAGCGGCCAGTGGCCCACCACCCTGCTCAAGCCCGGCGACGTTGTGGCCGACACCTACCACGTCCCGGTCGCGCCGGACGCCGAGTATCATCACGCGCCGACCCGTCTGAACATCGCCGCCGGTATTTACGACTTTTTCGAGCCGGGTCGCCCCGGTCGTCCGGCTGTCAACGCAGTAGGTGAGCCGGTCGAACCGATTATCGCCTCGGCCAAGCTTGTGCCGTGGCAGTGGCCCGATCCGCCGCAGCAAACCACGCCGGTCGAATTTATCGACAAAGCACGGCTACTTAGCTATCGCCTTGATGACGACCAACAGACGTTAACCCTCAACTGGCAGGTTGAAAACCCTTTTGAAAATGATTACACTGTTTTCATCCAGGCCTGGAATACCCAAACCGGCGATTACGCCACCGGCTTCGACGGCCCGCCGGTGCAGGGCAACTACCCCACCTCGCTGTGGAGTCCCGGCGAGGTCATCGTCGATACCCACCCGCTGGACCCATCAGTGCTGTCGCCCGGCACCTACGACCTCATCGCCGGGCTTTATAATCCGGCTACCGGCGAACGACTGCCCGCCCTCAGCCCCGATGGCCCGCTGCCCGATTACGCCGTTCATGTCGGCCAACTGCGAGTAACCGAATGAAACGCGCCGGTCTGGTTCTCATTCTGGTCATTTTTACTATTCTGACCGTCTATAACTCCGTGCAGCTGCCCATCGGCGAGGCCGATGACGAGACCGACCATTATCAATACCATCGCTTTGTCGCCCAAACCGGCCACCCGCCACTGACCGAAGCCGAACGCCACGAGGCCGGCTTCAAAGGTGGTCTGGCTCCGCTCTACTACTGGCTGACCGCCTGGCCTATCGCCCTGGTTGGCCAAGACAGCCTACCGGACATCCGCCGCGTCGACTCGCGGCCGGAGCGCCACATTCCGACCGATGGTTTGGGCATCAATCACGTGCTGCACACACTCGATGAGACGTGGCCGTGGCGCGGGCAGGTGCTGGCCTGGCACCTGGTGCGGCTTCTCTCGCTGCCGATGGGTTGGGTGACGATCATCGCAACGTATGCTCTGGCGTATCGGTTGCAACCGAAGACGCCTTTGATTGCTCTGATGGCAGCGGCGTTGGTGGCTTTTCTGCCCCGTTTTGTTATCAGCAGCGCCGTTATCAATGACGACAACCTAGTCTTCGCGCTAACTGCCTTGCTACTGCTGGTTCAAGTCATTATTCTCCAACACGAACACCCGCCAACGCCCAAAATTATGGCGCTGTTCGGCGCACTTTTTGGGCTATCACTTGTCACCAAATATTTCTCACTCATCCTCATCCCCGAAATCCTATTCACGCTTTGGTTCGCCTTCCGCAAAAAAACCACGTCCCATGTCCCACGTCCCACGTTCTATCCTTTGCTCGCTTTCCTCATCGCCCTCTTTCTCACCGCCGGTTTGTGGTTCAGCTTCATCATCGTACGCTTCAACCGCATCGACGAACTTGGCCTTATTCCCGGTCTGGCCGCGTCGCTGGGTGAACCGCAAATCACCGAGGGGTTGGTGGGGTTGTTGTCCGGCCAGTCGGTGCGTCCAGTTGCCGCAACGTATGCCTTGCCGGAATGGTTCGGCTTGCTCTATCGCTCGTTCTGGTTTGAGTTCGGCTGGATGCGTGTTTTTGCTCCAACCTGGACTTACACGCTTTTCGCACTTTTCAGCTTGCTTATCATAGCCGGAATAATCCAACGTTATGGGGTTCGCTCAAAAACGCATATACCCTCTTCTGAAAATAAGGCTCTTAGCATACAGCCCACAATTCATGCGCTTTTTATTCTCCACCTCTCACTCTTCTTGTCTGTTGTTCTGGCACGATACATTCTCAGCGCTACCATCGACACGGGGCAGGGGCGGCATCTCTACCCGGCGCTGCCGGTGATCGCTTATTACGGTGCTGTGGGGCTGCATCGTCTGTTTTTTTCGACTTCCGTAGTGCGTAGTGCGTATTTAAAGTTTCTACCCTCACCGATAGTGGGAGTGGCATTGATAGCCATCTTGTTTATTGGGCCATCGCTGTTTAGCTTGCAGCCATCGATCTTTATTTGGCCTTATTACGATATACTACCGATTACCACGGCACCGATTCAAATCCCAACCGCTCAACGCTTCGATCTGGAATTTGGCGATGGCTTATCATTTCGCGGTTTCACGGTCGATGAATCCGTTGCAGCGGGTGACGCGCTGCCGGTCAGCCTCTATTGGCACGCGGAGAAAGAGGCGCAGCAGGATTATTTTGTCTCGCTCTGTTTGCACGCTGCTCAAGACCGCCCCGTAGGCTGCCGACGCGGCCAATTCGCCGATGGGCGCTACCCGGCCCGGGCCTGGGAAGCCGGCGACACGCTCATCGACACTGTATTCATTCCAATTCCGGCCTGCTACCGTCTCACCGAGGCCAACTACATCTTACACCTTGATGTCTGGTCGCTCGATCCCACCAGCCCTACCCCCACGCCAACCGGTAGTCCGGTACTTACGCAAACCTTCAGCGAACCATCGATCAACATCACCCCAACCGACTCGCTCCTAACGGATCGCCCTCAAACCATCGACCTGTGGCAAGCCGACCAAAGGCGTACTACGCCTGTAAAAACGTATTTAGGGCAAATCCTTAGCGTTATAACCTATGCCATTCAGGACGCCGGCCCAGCCCCAACCTTTCAATCAAACCACGATACCTGGCAACCGCTGTCGCAATTTAATACACCACTCGCTTTACCGTGCGATGATGGGCCATCGCCCTTTGCCACCCAATCGCCCTTTGCCGTGTCTCCGACACTAACCAATGGCATTTACCAATCTGACACCGACACCGATCTCCCCCCCATAACCATCGCCAACCGTGACCGCGTTTTTGCCCCCATCACTTCCACTCTCAGCTTTAGCCAAACTCTTATGCCTTTGCACCTTCAACTGCCTAATACAGAACCTATGGCCTTATCCTCCCTCCCCCTAATCCCTAATCCCTACCCCTTACCACTTACCACGCAACTCCCCCTCACCATCCGCTGGCAAACCCGCCGCTGGATGGCCGATCCGTTGGTTATCGCACTTAAGTTGTTGGATAAGGATTTCAATGTCGGGGGGGAACGGGTGGCGACGTTAGGTGATCGCTACCCGAATGTATTGTGGGTTCCCGGCGAGGTCGTTGAGGAAACCTACCCACTTCGCATTGCACCAGATGCGCCACCGGGATTGTATCAGTTGGAGGTCAGCCTACTGCATCAGGACGAGTCGCTGCCGGACGGCTATGAATTTTTGCCGCCTACAGACGATACAGGCCCGCTAGGCAATGCCCTCTACCCTTTAACCGTTCGATTGCTCGATCAGGCTCATGACACCGCTCCGGCCAATCCATTCGAGGCACAGATTGGCGAGGTTATCGAACTGACTGGATTTGGGAGCGCTCCCAATTTCTCGAATTCGCCCAAAACGGTTGAGCTAGCGCTCTATTGGAAGTCGGCAGCCAAAATCGACACGGACTACACTGTTTTCACCCAACTGCTTGGCCCTGATGGGCAGGTTTGGGCGCAGTGGGACAATCCGCCTCAAGCCGGGCGTTACCCAACCACTGCCTGGATCGCTCAGGATACCGTTGTCGACCGCTATACCCTCACCCTCAACGACGGAGCGCCGCCCGGCGACTACCACTTGCTGGTCGGCATGTATAATCCCGCCTCGGGCGAACGGCTGTCGGCTACAGTAAATGATCAGCCGCAGCCGAACAACGCTGTGGAATTGACAACGCTATCGCTGCCCTAACCTATCAACTCAGAGGACAGAAGCTAAACTTTGTATCGGATTTTGGCACGTAGAACCCCCGGTTGACATTGAACCCACAGTTCATCGCCAATGAGCGTATATGGTTTCCCCAATGTGTGTTCTTGGCTGTAAGATAACATCCTGCGCAGATAAAAATCATTATTCCCCACCGAAATAAAGAGAGGCCAGGCCTCAGCGCCGCGACCAAAATTAAAAGCGCGTTGCGCGGACCAGGCGGTCGGAATTTGAAAATCGGCGGCGGACGGCCAGGGAAAATAGAGGGCGTCACCTTCGCTCTGAGGCCGGCGTGGTAGCGGCTGTCCCTGCCGGAGCTGCGTAATAGCCTCCGCCAACAAACTACTCCCTTCAATCGCACAGCGCTGCTCTAATTCGGCTTCGGAAATCCCCTCATGCCGCTCAAATGCGGTTTGAGCCACAATATCGCCGCTGTCGAGCTTTTCAGCCATAAAATGAAGCGTGACACCGGCCAACCTATCATCTTGACGGGCGATCCAAAAGAGCGGAGCCGGGCCTCGATAGCGCGGCAGAAGCGACGGATGCAGATTGAGACAGCCATAACGAGGCAATTTCAGCAGCGCCGAGGGAAAGATATGGGGAAAGCAGGCCACAACAATGAGGTCAGGGGTAAGGCTCGTCAGCAGCGCCAGCGTTTCGGGCGTAGCCAAAGAGTCTGTTTCCCATACAGGAATATCATTAACCCAGGCGCGGTGAATGATATTTGGCTCCAGATACGGGTCAACCAGGGGCAAATCGGTCGTGAGCGGTTGAGGAGGCATAACCCGTTGAGGATAATCGGCTGCAGCGGGGTGTACTGCCGGTACGATAACGCCAACAAGGTCAACCTCCAAATCGAGCAATCGCTCAAGCGGCGGTATCGAAAAATGGCCGGTCATTCCAAAAAAGAGTACACGTAACACAGTCAGGTTACCAGTTTTTGACTTTCGAATTGAGATTCTCTATAGTAATTAGACGACGTTACTTGTTTGTTGAACATAGGACTTACGCCGTTAGGTGTATTGAATAAGGTGACAGTCTCTTTTTAATTAAAATGTGTGTCCATTTAACCTCAAAAGGTCGGTTTATCGCATTTAAGTGACTGTCACTTTTGAACTGCGTAACTCATAGAACAATGGAAATCCAATAAGAGAGAGAAGAAAAATGCCTCGAATGGTTCAATGTGTCAAGTTAGGAAGAGAACTGCCCGGGATGGAAAAGCCACCCTTCCCCGGCGAGTTGGGTGATCGCATCTACGATAACGTATCTCAGGAAGGTTGGCAATTGTGGTTGGAACATCAGGTTCTGCTGATCAATCACTATGGTCTGGTTTTGGCCGACCCCAACCACCGCAAATTCCTGATAGAACAACTAGAAGAGTTCTTCTTTGGTGAAGACGCTCAAATGCCGGATGGCTGGACACCCGAAGGTGCATCGGGCGGTGGCGGCGGCAAAGGTGGCGGGCCATCAAGAAAGTAATTGGAGATTTAGAGATTGGGAGATAAGGAGATGGGATCGACCTAATCTCCTCATCTCCCAATCTCTCGTCTTCCTAAATCACCGGCAGCATCATTTCAATGATGAAATTGAGTTGTTGATGAGCCTGCCGCAAAGCAGTTTCTACTCTGTCCGGCGTTTCTCCCCTGGCAAAAATAAATCCCAGGTAACTATCTCCCTCCGGCAGTGGGATGAGCGGCTGGTTAAGTTTGGCTGTAATATCGACCGCCTCGATGCCGGGTACCTCTCTAGCTGACTCGACACCCTCTATACCCTTCAAAATTCCCGCCATGGGAATAGGAATCATCATCACCCCGCTGGCTTCTGATGTTCGGCTAAACGAGTCGATCTCAAGGCCGACCGCCTGCCGTAAAATCAGCTCCTCCAAGGCCATGTTATCGAGACCAAAGCGCAGCGTGCGCGAACACAGTCCGCCGATTGATCGACCGGCCATCTCGACCATCCAGGGGCCGTCGTCGTTGACGCGCAGTTCGGCATGCACGGGGCCAAAACGCAACCCCAAAGCCTCTGCAGCGCGACCGGCGCAGTCAGCGACGGCTGTCTGGACATCATCCGGTAAACGCGAGGGGGTGACGTAAATCGTTTCTTCGAAGAAGGGGCCTTCTAAGGGATCGGGTTTATCAAAGAGCGCCAGCACTTTCAGTTGGCCTTTATCGATGACTCCCTCCAGCGCTACTTCAACACCCGGAATATAATCTTCAATTAAAATCTGGGTCGATCCCGGTATGCGGTTGTGTGCGGCCAACATCCGGCTTAGTCGCTTAAAGGCATCAACCAACTCAGCGGGCGAGTTGGTTCGCATCACGCCCCGACTGCCGGAAAGCAGTAGCGGCTTGACCACACAAGGAAAGCGCACTTCGGTGGCTATTCGGTGAGGATCGTCGGTCATCTCAAACAGCTTGAATTGGGGCGATGAAACGCCGCCTTGAGCAAACATGCGCCGCATATGGTACTTATTGCGGGCCGCCAGTGCCGACTCGCTAGAGTTGTGGACCAAGCCCAAGGCTTCGCTGGCCTTTGCCGCAATCAATGAAGCGCTGTCATCAACCGACAATACCGCTTGAACCGGTTGTTGGCTAGCAAAGGCTACGATTTTAGCGGCTGACTCTTCAGGCTGATCGAATTGAAGCGCCAGCGGCACTTTCCAATAGTCGGCCAGATCGGGATGGATGTCTAACCCGGTCGCAATCTCAATATCCAATCGCTTCGCGGCTTCGGAAAAAGCCTGTCCGCGATAGGTGCTATTACGCATGAGTAAGATAACGCGCTTAGATTGGGGAGAAGCTGTTGATGCCATAGCGACACACTTTACCAAAGTTTAATGAGGATTATACCACAGATAGGAGATTAGAGACTAGAGATTGGAGACTGGAGATTACAAAACACGCAGTACAGTCTCCAATCTCTGGTCTCCAGTTACCAGTTACCAATCTCTACTTGACCACAACCTTCCCCACCCATTTGACCTGTCTCAAAGCATCGTCTTTTTCGCTGGGGACAACCATGCGAATAAGACCCTGCCGACGGGTCATGGTCTGACCATCGATAACGATGCTCAACAGCGCGGGTCCGGCGGGATCCGGTTTGTGCAGTTCTTCGGCAAAAACGCGATTACCGAATCCATCGGCGCTGATGACTTCTACTTGCGCCCATGGCATGCCTTCTGGAATTTGGCTCTGGATGAGATCGAGCAGCGTTACGCCGCCAAAGGTAAAAGGGCCGGATGTACCGTGGCCGGTGCTAACAATGTAGCAGTTGGAAACGAACGTGAGGGGTAATGCTTCGAGATCCGGCACGGTTATTTGTGTTTGTTCGCCGTCCGGCCGTATAAAAACAAATGATGAATCATGAGAAGGTGGTTCGGGATTAGGGTCGTGGGCGTGAGGTTGTAACGGATCGTGGGTATGAGGCGAATCCGTTGGCATTATACCTTGACTCCCCGGGGTACTTCATGATGCATCCGGCAGCGAGCTTCGTAGACCTCACTAGCGCCCACCATAATAATCGGATCATCATAATTGGCCGGGCGGCCATCGATCAGACGCTGGGTTCGGCTGGCCAGTGCGCCACAGACCATGCAGATAGCCTGAAGTTTCGTTACATTTTCAGCTAACGCCAATAATAACGGCATCGGCCCGAAAGGTTCACCCCGAAAATCCAAATCGAGACCGGCCAGGAGTACCCGTCGATTGCTATCGGCCAAGGTCTCGCATAATTCGGCAATTTTCCAATCGAAAAACTGCACTTCATCAATGCCGACAACGTTGGTATCGTCATCAACAAGGGTTAGAATTTCTTCGGCGCTTTCAACCACTGTTGCCTGAAAATGGTTTCCTCGGTGAGAACTGACCTTGTTGGCCTTGTAGCGTTGATCCAGTTGAGGCTTAAAGACCTGGACCTTCTGCTTACCGATTTCGGCTCGAATCAATCTGCGGATCAATTCTTCTGTTTTACCGCTAAACATACTGCCGCAGATAAGTTCTATCCAACCGCCGTTATACCCATAGTACACTCTTATTTCCTCCAAAAAAATTAGGCAGACTCGCCTACTGTCTGCCTAATGACGTATTTCTATCAGGAGCTTCATAAGCCCTGGATCAATCGCATTAAATTTCTAAACGCGAGCCAGATAATCCGTTTTCGCTTTTTCTAATGTCGCTTTGGCTTTATCAAGCGCCTTCTCATCAAACCCTTCCAGAGCTAATAATCTGTCGGGTTTTTTATCAATCTGTGTAGCCAAATCACCTACGGTGACAATACTATTGTTTAGCAGTACTTGAGCAACTGCGTCATCTAAGTCAAGGGCAGCCAGTTGCTGTTTCAAGAAACGCTGCTCGGCTTTAGCCAGATTTTTCGTTTTACGCTTGCTGGCATCATCTTGCGCTTTGGTGTAGCTGTTCAAGCGATTCATAAAGCGCTCAACCTGACCACCGCTATCAATGATGCGCTGTTCACCGGTGTAGAAGGGGTGGTTGCCGGACCATACATCAACCCGCAGTTCGGGGCTGGTCGATCCAACTTCCATCACCACTTCACCATTGCAAATTACTTTAGCGTTGGGGTACCATTTCGGATGAATATCTTTTTTCATAGTAAAACCTCTATACGAAACTTATAACGGCGCGTTAGCTAGCCTCAGGATAAACGCTGATGCGTTTTTTGCCCTGAGGGGTATACTCAAATTTTACATAACCATCAATGGTAGCAAAAATGGTATAATCTTTGCCCATGCCCACGTTGGTGCCGGGGTAAAATTTAGTACCGCGCTGACGAACAATAATGTTACCAGGGCGAACCGATTCACCACCGAACTTTTTTACGCCAAGACGTTGGCTGTTACTATCGCGACCGTTGCGGCTTGAACCGCCACCTTTTTTATGTGCCATGCTGCTCTCCTTAATTACCCAACACTTATTTTATCGATATGCAAGCTGGTGTAATCTTGTCGATGACCTTGCTTTTTATGATAATTTTTCTTGTGTTTATAGACGATGATTTTTTTACCACGTCCGTGATCTTTAACCGTGGCTGTCACGGTTGCGCCATCAACGACAGGTGCTCCAATAGAAGGGCCGGCGTCATTGGTCACCATTAGAATTCGATCAAATTCAACAGTTTCACCAACTTCGACAGGAAGTTTTTCAACACGAATAACATCGCCTTCGGCTACGCGGTACTGTTTTCCGCCACTTTCGATAACTGCGTACATCTTACGATCTCCAAAGTTAGGGGGTTGTTTGCTCGTTAAACAAAAAATGAGTGTGACCCACTGGTGCAGCCACACACAAAATTTAATTATATCGGCCCAGCTAAAATTGTCAAGAAACCGAGTGCGTTTCAGTTATGGGGCGAGAGAGAACCACTGAATTTATGAGGGCAATGAGGCCACTGAGCCGCTCCCGGCAGTGTTCTCATCAATCCACTGTCAAGAAATCACTATAGTTGCAAGGCAGAATTCAGTGAAATCATCATTTTCAGTGTTTCAGTGTTTCAATCAGCGCCGGTTGCCCCAAAATATAAAAACTGCAAAGACGCAAAGGTCGCCAAGTTTTTCGATTTAATTTTTCTTGGCGACCTTTGCGCCTTAGCGGTTCGTTTTCTTGCTCAACATGCAAGAAGTCACCTGGTTAGATACTATAAATCTCCTATGATGGTTGACCAGGTGTAGGGGCTTACGGTACAAATAGTCAGCGTTGGGCTGGTGGCAGGCAGGGTCGCCGGTTTTTGACCATCGTGTGCAATAAAAATGGCTAAAATATGCATATTTTGCTGCTGAAAGTGGCTTAATGCCTGGCTTATGGCCGTATTGGGCCGACTGATAAGCACCACCACAAAGGGGAGGTGCGGCAGCGAGCGCAGCACATCGGCCAGTGCATCAGAGCCGTCATTTTCGACCTTGGCCAGATAGTTCAACGTTCCCCACCAACTCAGCGGTGTAGCAGGTGGTCGCCAACGCGGGCTGTGGCCTATCAGTCGAAACGGGATATTGTGATTATCGGCATAATAGCCAAATGTTGCTGCCAGGCGAATGGCGGTTTCAAAGGTAGAGAATTTACCCTGACCCACCTGACCCTTAACTGACAAATCGAGCACAACGGTCAGGGTAAGTTGATCTTGGTCGGAGAGTTCTTTGACAACCAAGCTACCCAATCGAGCCGTACTACGCCAGTGAATGTGACGCATCGAGTCGCCGGAACGGTATTCGCGGGTGCCGATAATATCGCTCCCTTGGCCGACCCGCAGCGACTGCCGGTCGGTAAATCCCCGATGCTCCAGCAATCGCAGCCGCTTGAGGGGATAAAATTGGGGATAAATCAACACTTCGCCGGGAACCTCAATCGTGCGGCGGCTGCGAAATAATCCAAACGCCCCCTTCGAGTGGAGCATCAGATCATCGAAGGAATAGAGGCCACGCCGATCACAGCTCGTCTGATAGCTTACCCTTACCGGACGATTTCGAAATAGACGGTCAATGAAAAATGATTGGTTTTGCTCAGCCGGTGGCGCGAAGGGGCACTTTTCGTGACCGGAAATTAAAAATGCGGGTCTCAAGCCCGTTTGTTCGGCTTGAAGGGTAACCTCAATCGGATCGTCCTCAAAGAAGTCGACGATTTCAGCCAAGGGGTTGCTGATCTGATCCGAATCGACGGATGGCGGTCGAAAGGAACGGCTAAAACGAACGCCGTGCAGAATGCGCCGCCCATAAAAATAATCAACCAGCAGCAGCCCAATCAGGCTGTTGGACATCAGGTAGAGCCAGCCCACCTGCGTCTGGTTCGCCAGCAGGTAAAGAGTCAAAGCTAAGACAAACAGAACAAAAACACGCATAAAGACAATTTATGAATTAGGAATTATGAGGGATGAATTATGAGTCTTTCTTCCTAATTCATAATTCATCCCTCATAATTCAGGATATTGGTACAGAAACCGAAGATAAAATAGTCTCAACGACTGTCTCTTTTACCGCACGCGACGGTTCGTGGGTGATCATACGATGGGTGAGGACGCCGGGGGCAACAGTCTTAATGTCGTCGGGGGTTACGAAGTCGCGATGGTTGAGAAGAGCCATGGCTTGAGCTGCCCGCTGAAGGGCTACACCGCCACGGGGGCTAACGCCGAGCAGGACATCGGGATGATTGCGCGTTGCGGCGAGCAGCCGGACGATATACTCTTTGAGCGAACGCACCACACCAATGCTTTTGACCAAATGCTGTAGGGCCAGTATATCGGCGGGCGAGACCACCGGCTCGATTTTACCGAGCGGGTCTTCGTGCTCTTCTCGCTCCAAAATGAGCACCTCATCTTCAAAATCGGGGTAGCCCATAGTCAATGAGATCAGAAAGCGGTCGAGTTGCGCTTCAGGCAAGGCAAAGGTGCCGGCGGTTTCAACCGGATTTTGGGTGGCGATGAGGAAAAAGGGTGCATCGAGCCGGTACTGCTGGCCGTCGACGGTGACCTGGCGCTCGGCCATACTTTCCAACAAACTCGATTGGGTGCGAGGCGTCGCCCGGTTGATTTCATCGACCAAGACAAATTGAGCAAAGATGGGGCCGGGGATAAAACTGAATTGCTGTTCTTTTTGATTATAAATTGAGGTGCCGGTGATATCGCTCGGTAAAAGATCGGGGGTACACTGAATACGCTTAAAAGTGGCACTGATTGAGCGGGCCAGGGCTTTGGCAACCAACGTTTTACCAACGCCCGGCACATCTTCTAACAGCAAGTGGCCACCGCTAAAAATCGTAGCAAGCACCAACCGCAACTTACTCAGTTCGATAACGGCTGCCCGACTGACGCTGGCCTGAAGCTGATCGATGAGTGTGGCGGCATCAGCAATGTTCAAAACTTTGGGCAGGGGATCACGTGCGTTTGAAGATGAGGGGATGGTGGTTTGTTGAGTTGAGTAGTGGGTCATGGCATTTTCCAATGTTCACTATTCTTGTATTTAGCTTTCCTCAAAATCACACTTTTTGCAAATCGGCCTTCATTTTTTAGCCATTCGATTTGAAACGAAAACCCTCACAGGAAAGATCTGCGAGGGTTTTTAATCTCAAGACCAACTATTTAATTTTTACACGAATTACCCATTAATGACAAGGTAATGGATCGAACTACTGCTTAAACGAGTGCTGGCCGCGACAAAACTCGCTCAATATTTAATTCAGCCAAAATTTGATCGCGAATACTGCCAAAATCATCAGAGGAGCGAACAAAATCAAGCCAGTCGGTGTCGATAGTGAGGATGGGACAGAGGGTATAATCCTCAATCCAGCCGTTGTAAAGTTCGTTCAATTGCTGAAGGTAAAGCGGCGAGATATAACGTTCAAAGTGGCGACCCCGTCGTTGGACCCGCGCAATTAAAGTTGGAATGCTGGCTTTTAAGTATACTACCAAATCAGGTTTAGGAAGCATCTGGACAAATTCTTCATACAGATCGCGATAGAGTTGGTACTCTCTATCCGACATCTTTCCTAGCCGGTAAAGGTTACGGACAAAAATATCAGCATCCTCATACACACTACGATCCTGAATAACCGAGCCCGGATACAGCGACATTTCACGATGGATACGAAAGCGCCGAGAGAGGAAAAATACCTGCGAGTGAAAGCTCCATCGATTCATATCCTGGAAAAAGTCGGATAAAAAAGGATTATCATCAACAGCCTCAAAAAAGGGAGTCCAATTTAAATCTTCCGCCAAAAGTTGTGTAAGTGTACTTTTGCCAACGCCCATATTTCCGGCAATGGTAATAGAGTAATTTTTCATTTTCTCAGTTCTCCTCAAGATGTCTTACCAAAAGTTAACCGACTACACCCTCTATTTCCCGTTTTTGGCAAAAAGAAAGACCGCTACACCTGACACCAAGGTTGTACCGGTCTCTAAAATACCGACTCACATACCACAATTGAGTCGATTACAAGACTAAGATCATCAATTAAAAGCTTCGAACAGCGAATTTGGAGCGCCTTCATCATGGTTTTCAATCTGAAAATAGTATGAGATTATTATAACACTACATCTTGCGCTTACAAAATATAAACCCCCTATATATAGGGGGTTTCAGCGGTGAAACCGTAAAATTATTGTACCTTCTTAAAAACGATTAACCGTATTTAATAACTTGATAATAGACCAACACGCAGTGCAGGTCAAATTCTAGCGATGTTTTCAGTTTTTTGACCAACTTTACGCTCAGTACCGGCCCGAATGCGGGCAAAGTTTTGGCGAAGTGCGTAAAACATAATCATCATACTGAGTAGACTGCCCAAGATATATATATACGGCGTGTAACCTAACACAGAAAAGAGCGCCAAAACCACGACGCTACTCACCGCTACTGAAGTTGAGAGAATTGAGGCGTAGCGCGTAACCCCTAAGCCGGTTAAACCACATATCGCTACCAACAATCCGGCCCAAAAACTGATACCACCTACAGTTCCCACCGCCGTACCGGCTCCAACCCCACCCCTAAAGCCCAAAAAAATGGAGTGATTATGCCCTAACACCGCCGCCGCCATAGCCAGGGCTACAGTTAAAGGGGAAAAGGCAATTTGAATAAAGAAAATGGGCAAGAGACCTTTCATTACATCGCCCAAAACGGTCAGCCCGGCGGCTAACGGTCCGGCCGAGCGCAGCACATTGGTGCCGCCCGTTCGCCCGCTGCCAGAGGCTAAGACATTAACCCCATACATTCGTGCTACAATCGCCCCAAAAGGGATAGACCCACACAAATAGGCTACGAAAATTGCCACAACAGACCAAATTGACATCGTTTTGCTGTTCCCCCCAAGCAGAAATCATTCGGCCTTGAGTATAGCAAAAAGCCAAAGGGTGTCAAAAGTGATATAAAACGGCATTTCTCTTTCAATAATAGATGGATCGGTTTTTGTGTTAATAACAGCTTGGTAAGTAAACCGGCCCCATCTGCCGCTAACGGGAGAATGGTTGAGTGCAAAAGTGAGCCTTTGACAATGCGCCCACATCTGCTAAAATCAAGCTGCTTTGCAAATCTACCGGAGTAAAAAGGTCGATGACTTCAACCCTTAAACATTGGTGGCAGCGACTCGACGGCCCGCTTAAGGTGGGTATCGCGTTTGCCATTATCGGCATCGTGCTGACGATTGCCGGCATTTTTCGAGACCCAACCACACCCATTACGGTCTGGTCTCTGAGCGTAGGGAGCTTAATTTCTGGCGTGGTATGGGGCCTGGTCAGTTGGGCTATCGCCACAGCGGCTGTAGAGGTTGAGGCCGACGTACAGCAGGCTCAGGCCCAGCACGCCACAGAAACACCTAAAACAGAGGATGACTCGAGCTAATATTATCGCGACCGGTCTGATGGGGCTGGTAGGAGCGATTGTTGTAATCGGGATGTCTCTTAGCATCGTAGTTTCAAACTGGATACCCATTCTCCTGACCCGCCCAATCATCATCTGGACACTTTTCCTGGTGTTGTTATTTTTTTCGGTAGCCGAAATCCCGCTCATGGTATACAGTATGCGGCGTATCGCCGCCAGCACCAACCCCAAAGCCGGATATTTGGTGCTCTTGACCAATACTGGATACACTTTTTTTGCCGGAGTCTACGCCGCGCCCTTTATTTTGCTAGCCGGTCGTTCAACGCTCGAACTGGTGGCTGGTGTACTGCTCGGTTCGCTGGCGTTTGTTCGATTTATCTCAACCCTAATATTTTTACCCAAGTGACCAATTTATGAATTTTAACCAAATCCAAGCTCTCGTTGCTGATATGGACGGTGTCTTATGGCGTGGCGATACGCCCTTGCCCGGCCTCAATAAATTCTTTGATTTTCTCAAGTCGCACACTATCCCGTTTACGCTGGCAACCAATAACGCCAGTAAAACCGTCGCCCAATACCAGAAAAAATTCGCCCGCTTTGGCGTTGAGGTGGAGCCGGAGAATGTGATGACTTCTTCGATTGCCACGGCGATGTACCTTAAGGACGAGATCGAACCGGGCAGCAATGTCTACGTGGTTGGTGAAGATGGTTTAACCGATGCTATACAGCAGGCTGGTTTTAAGATACTCACTGATGCCAGCCAGCCGGCCGCCGCTGTGGCAGCCGGTATCGACTTTACCTTTACCTATGATAAACTGAAGTATGCCACCCTGCTCATCCGGCGCGGTGCGCGTTTCGTCGGCTCTAATGGCGACCTGACCTTTCCATCGGAAGAGGGATTGTACCCAGGGGCCGGCTCGGTTTTAGCCGCCATTGAAGCGGCGACCGATACCAAACCCACCGTTATTGGCAAACCGGAACCGCTTATGTTCAATGTCGCCATTCGTAGAATGAACAGCACACCCGTCCATACGGTGATGATCGGTGATCGCCTGGAAACAGACATTCTGGGGGCCCAGCGCGCCGGGCTGAAAACGGTTTTAGTAACCACCGGCATCGATAACCAAGACACTATTACTACCAAAGGCATTCAGCCCGATATCATCCTTAGCGGCATCGACGAACTGGTGGATGTGTGGCAAAGCCAGTTGGGTAAAAAGTAAACTTTACATGATGGACTTTGCCGATAAACCCCTCAACATTGCCCATAGGGGAGCACGCAGCCTGGCTCCTGAAAACACATTGGCCGCTGCCCGGCAGGCTTTAGCTGTTGGAGCCGATATGTGGGAGCTGGATGTAAGCGTCACTGCCGATGGCGAACTTATCCTCATGCATGATGATTCGCTGGTGCGAACAACCGATGCCCGGCAGTGCTTTCCCAACCGGGCACCCTGGAACTTTACAACCTTTACACTGGATGAAATCAAACAACTCGATGCCGGTTCCTACTTTATAGAGACCGATCCGTTCGGCACGATCGCCGATGGGCTGGTCGATGTATCCGCTCAAATGGCCCTGCGCGGTGAGCCGATTCCCACTTTAGAAGAGGCCCTACGCTTTACCCGCGACAACAATTGGCTTGTCAACGTGGAAATCAAAAAGACCCCACCGCCGATGGAGTCTTTTCCCGTTGTTGAACGCGTTATTGATTTGATTATGACACTCGATATGCCGGAGCAAGTTCTTCTTTCTTCGTTTGAGCACAGCTATCTGACCGCCGCCAAGGCCCTTATGCCTACTATCGATACCGCCGCTTTAGTAGCTTGGCCCATCATCAATCCCCTGTCGCTGCTGCAAAAATTACAATGTCGCGCTTACCATCCTTACTATAAACTAACCAATGCCAAACAAATCAGCCAACTACACCAAGCCGGGTTTGAGGTAAACATCTGGACTGTAAATGAATCCAAAGATATACGCGCTTTTACCAAAGTCGGTGTAAACGGTATCATCACCGACTTCCCCCAATCACTCACCACTCCCTAAACACTAACCCGCTCTATCAACTCTCAAAACTCCACAAACCCCTCAAACTCTACACTTCTTCCCCGACAATGTCATCCGTTGGTAGTGTAAAATAAAAAGTTGTGCCTTTAGCCCGGCCATTGGCTTCGGCCCAGATTTCACCCCCGTGAGCCTCGATAATATACTTGGCAATCGCTAGTCCAAGGCCGGTCCCGGACTCTTGCCCAACGCTGCGAGCGCGATCAACCTTGTAGAAACGTTCAAAAATGCGGGGCAGGTCTTCTTTAGGTATGCCAATACCGGTATCGGAAATACCAACCACGATCCAGCCCGGTTCAACTTCGCGGTCGCCAAAAATTGTGCGGCCATTGGGCATCTGGGCGGAGACAGTCACGCCGCCTTTTTCCGTAAACTTGATAGCGTTGTGAACCAAATTCATAAAGACCCGGTTGACCATCGCCTGATCAACCAGCACCAAAATATCTTCGGGGATTTCAACCTTAAGCTCAATATTTTTACGTTCGGCCTGCATCAGCAAATGATCAATCTGCGTCTGAGCGATGGTATGCAACGGCATACTGGCTAATTTGAAGGGTGCCCGACCCGACTCGATGAGCGAGAGATCGAGCACTTCTTGGGCCAATTGGCTCAGGGTATCCACCTGGGCAGCAATTTTCTCCACCAGTTTGGGCGCAACTTCCTTATCATACAAAGCGCCTTTAAGTAAGGTTTCGGTCAGCAGCTGCAATGATGCCAGGGGCGTTCGCAGTTCATGCGAAATATTGGTTACAAAATAACGGCGCGATTGACTCAGTTTCTGAAGCTCAGTTACATCGCTAACGGCCAAGGCAACGGCTACAATCTCACCATTCTCTTTGATCGAGCGGGCATGCGCTTCCAGAATCTTATCACCAGCATTGCAGAAGATCGCCGGCATTTTTTCCCCGGCCAGCGTCTGCTCGATCAATTCGTGCAGTTGATGCTGGCGAGTCCAGCGCATCAACGTGGTTTCCTCCTTGCGCAGCTTGCCAAAGAGCCGTTTGGCGACCTTATTGGCGCTCGAAATACGACCGTCACGCTCAACAATAATCAACCCCTGCGTCGAAGCCGCCAGCAACTTTTTGCGACGTGCATTCAGTTCGGCTAAATCTTTGCGGGTATCGGCCAACCGTCGCTCCAAACGGAAATTATCGCTGACGTGCTGCTCGATGACGCTTTTTTGTTTGCGGTTTATATAGAATTGAACCCCAACTGCTATCAACAATAAGGCAACAATTCCCCACCACACAGTCATAATCACCTGTACTTTCTTTCGATGTAATCAGATAGTATAGCATAAACAATGTTGAGAGCGTAAGTGTCAACAGGATATGAGGGCTTTTTAGACACTCCATTTGGAACAAGAAAGGCCAAGGCTGAGGCTAAGGAATAACTTACCTTTATAATCCGTTCAAAATCACTATTAGACCTCCAAATAAACCTTCCAGGAGGCCGGGATTTCCCCGGACGCTACAAGATAGGTTACCCGAGGCGTTTTGGGTTCCCAACTTAATTTCATATTCGCTTCGTGAGGTGTGCGATTACCTTTGCGCTGGTTACAGAGAGCGCAGGCGCAAACGGTGTTGGTCCAGGTATTTTTGCCGCCCCGGCTGATGGGTAAGATATGGTCGATAGTGAAATCGTTGCGTGACAATACGCGACCACGCTGCTTTTCACCGGCTTGAATGCCGCAATAAACGCAGGTATGATTGTCTCGTTGGAAAACGGCGTGGCGGCTCCAGCGTGCACCCCGCTGGGGCACATTAATATAACGCCGCAGCCGGACAACGGTGGGAATGCGTAACTTGTGCGATACCCCCTGCATTTCCAGCGATTCGCGGCATGCGGCCTCGACGCGCCCCTTGAGTAGAAGCGCCAGTGCCCGACGCGAGGTCACTACACATAACGGTTCGTAACTGGCATTCAGTAACAGCACTCTTCCCATTGAGACTATCCTTATACGCTAATGTCCTACATCGATGCAATCACTTTTTTGGCAATTTGGCGCAAGCCATTGTGGTGATGTCCGTTTTCTGCGCCGACGGACTTATACCCCCACGTTGAAAAATCAAAATCAGAGGCAATCGACCGCGGCTGAAGCAAAACCGCTTGCAAAAAGGCTTCAAGCCCGCGCACATTGTACAAGTTTAATTCAAACCCCCAGACATTCATTTGCTCGAACAGTTGGCGCAGGTTAGCCGTACGCCAATCCATAGAAAAGCGGTTAACACCCCAATCCGTAAGTCGCTCAAGAATTTTTCGAGCACGCTGCGGCTTGTGAAGCACCAGCGGAGCAAGAAAATCAACAGGGCATTGAATAGTTGCTCCGGGGTGAGCCAGCGCCAAGCGTTTAAAGTCGTGCTCATAAAGGTGATCGATGTGGCCGCTAAACCACAACTTCGATCCGTTAAAGCCGTAGTTCAACGCCACGTCGAAAATTCGCTCAATCACGCGGCCGCCACCTTTCAAATCGAGCTTAATGCCTTTATTTTTGTAGCGCAGCGTGTCAAGGGCATGGGCCAGGGTCAAGAAATCTTCCTCCGGCTGAAGCGCTTGTTCCTGAAAGGATGGGCCGCGCAAAATCAACTCGCCGTTGAAAGGGTTAAGCCGCACATCAAACTCACCCCAATATACATCTGACAGCAAAAACTGTTCCATGTAGGGCGTATTGTTGATGCTTTGCCACACAAACTCAATGTGCTTGGGCAGTGCGGTCTTTGAAATAAGCGCCGTTAAATCATACGCGGTACCAACGACAGCGTGATTGGGCAGACTCTCGCGTTTGCCCCGAAAGAGGGTTTCGGCGTGCAGCAGCAGAATAGTGTGATCGGTGTCGATTTCGGCCACAGTGCGTAGGTTGTCCGGTTCGTTATCGATAAAGGCGATAACCCGATATCCCTGCTCCTGAAAGTACCGAATACCCGCTTGTTTGGCGGCTAGAGCCTTGTGATCGTTCGACTCACGCATAGCCAGAAGTTCGTTGGTAAAATGAACTTTGTACTCCTGCCCTAATTTATTGAGCGAGCGCAGAGTATCGGTCCGATACTTCTCTGGGCGAGCCGTATTCAGCCCAACGTACGTTTCCGGCTGCATCTGAAACCAGCGAATCACCTCCAGCACGCCCTGGAACGGTCGATGCGCTTCCAGCATCGCCTCCGAAGTCCATGCGGTTGTGTTGTACCATTCAATCAGCGACTCTCGCAGTTCCGCCGGCACATCGAACCTATCAAACAACGGCATCAGGTCATTCTCGTGAACGGTAATGTCACTTAATTCCAAAGCCTCAAAGTAGCTGGTTTGATGCACGCAATCATACTTTTTCAAAAGATACAGCACCATATAGCGCATATCAAAAATTGTTCCATCAATATCAAACAGAACCAGATGCTTATCATCAGGATACTGCTGCTTTAAGTGGCTGTAGTGCGAAGCTAATTCTGTCATCCAATTTTTGTCCATAGTTGAGGTTCTCCCAAACTTGATTAGGTAATCTGGTTATATCCAGCTCATGTTACTGCCCTGCTGCTCAACATCACACCGCGATACATTCTTGGTAAAATGTTTGGCAGTTGGGGGCAATTAAACAAAATGGCTCGGCAAAACTGACCGAGCCATTCATAGTGTTATGTAATAGCAAAAGCAAAATTCACGCATAGGCCGGTTAACCTCTCATCAGCTAACCGGCATAAGCAGGAGCTATGCCGATGCTCCTCATAAAGCAATATCAGTCTTATCCAGGGTCGAATAGGGGTCAACATCACGGCTAATTTTATCATTTAGCTGCAAACTATAACAGGTCGAATAAAAGACACACAACAAATCCCATTTAATATTACACCGAAATTATTAAATCGATACGCCTTTAAAGTTAAGTATCATTTAACTTTGTGTCAAGTTTTGTTAATATCCTATGAGTTACGCAGTTTATAAGGTGACCAACTGCATAGTACCTATCTCAGAAGCTGTTTGAAAAGTCAGCGTTTACAGGTTTGTCCACAGATTTACACGGATATTCACTGATTTTTATCACACTTTTGATAGTATCTGTGAGAATCTGTGCCCATCTGCGGACCCTTTGAGGCTTTTAAAACAGTTTCTCACATATTCAATCATATTTTACCACAAAGTTCAAAATCAAACCTCTGTGGGTGTAACATTCTAAGGCTTTAAGATACATTTACTATTCTTAACATCTTCTTAACGATATTTTTAAAATACGATTACAGGGCCTTAATACAGACCCATTACCCTATACCTTGGAAAATTCGGCAATCAATACGTCAAATGTATTGAAATCTTGAACCATTTCAAAGACAAAAGGAGTAGACTTCAATGGTAAAATGGGTAGTCGATTGGCCGCAAGCCAGAGCTTATCACGATTCAATTCGTTCCAATACGAGCGTCATCTGGGCAGTTAAAATGCCCAAGAATTATCCTGAATGCCGAGTCACCCGTCTGGGCATTGCCCACATCGCCATCACCGACAGCCAATCGCTTGTTGACGAGCTGCGCGAAGACGGCGGCGAAGTCCAAATTATGCCTTAGAAGCTTTTTGAAAAGTCAGCATTTTACAGATTTGTCCACAGATTTACACGGATATTCACTGATTTTTATCTAGACTATTGCCATTATCTGTGAGAATCTGTGTCCATCTGTGGACCCTTTAAGGCTTTTAAACCAGTTTCTTAGAAAAACAGCGCAATTTCGGCATAAACCTCATCAATCGTGGCCGGATCGCCCGTAAACTGTTTGCCACCGGTTGGTTCGGCCATTTGTTGCAGCACGGTCGTATCGGCTCCATCGCCGAAGGCAATGGTGAAGATTTTGATGGCATTGCCGCCTTCTTCACCCGTGGTGCCGATTTCCTGAAGCACTTCCTGCCAGCTTCGCACCGAACTGGTATCTTCGCCGTCGGACAGCACCACCACCGCGCGGATATGGTCCGGATCGCCGTTCTCTTCAATCTGTTGATAAGCCTCTAAGGTGGCATCATACAGCGAGGTATCCCCGCCTTCAATGATGCCCGACACGCGGCGAACCATATCTTCGCGTTTATCGGCCAACGGCGTCAGCGGCGACAACACCGACACGCTGCTGTTAAACAGCACAATCTGCACCCGGTCGCGATTACTTAATTGGTTGATAAACTCAACCAGACTGGTTCGCGCCGTGTTGATTTTATCACCCGACATACTGCCCGATGTATCCACCACCAACGCCAAATCAACCGGACGTTTAGCCTGCCGCCACAGGTACTGCGTATTTTCAATCACGTCCGCCGGAGGAACTTCCAGCACCGTCTGCGGCTGGTTGGGATCGACGCCGTGATCGGTATCGAGCGGGCTGCCGAGCGGAATGGAGGGATCGGCCGGCCGAAAGCCGAGGGCAACGGCTTGCTCTTGCTGCGGGCGGTCGAGCAAGTAGGCTTCAAACGCTTCGGCGGCTTCTTTTTGGGTGTCGCTCACCCAATCGGCGTTGAGGATAACGTAGGGATTGTTGGTCCAAAATGTACCTTCTTTAGGATAAATCGCCACTACCGGCGTTTGAGCACTCTCGCCGGACAGGCGCTTGCTTTCTTGAGCCACCACCAAATTTTCATACATCACCGTGGCACTCAAGTAAGAAGGGCCGCGATTAAACATGGTATCGGCAAAAAAGCCGGTGCTCGAACCGTAGTGGATGATGCTGCTCTCGACCTGCTCCATAAATTGGGTTAGTTCGGGACTGAGCAGATCGTCGGCGGTTAAGCCACGCTGTTTGCCGGCTCCGGCGTAGGCTTGGGCCAAGATAGCCACCAGCCCGCTGTTGCTAAAGTCGGGGTGGGTGTGGCCGAACTTGAACTTGCCCCATTCCGGGTAGCCGTACGCCGCCCAACCTTCATCAGAAATCGCCAATTCGCTTATATCCGACCAGCCCAGCGGCTTATCCGGCCAGCCCAGCGCCTCGGCCATCGGCTGCCACATAGCGATGACCACCGGACTGAGCACCAGATCGGACGGCGCTTTGACAGCCAGTTCTTTGCCATACTGCTCTTGCCAGCGAGCCTCGGCCACCGGCAGATAGACCGACGACGCCGGACTCCATACCACCGGCTGAATCTGCCCGCTGAGGATGGCGTCGATGGCCTCAATCGATCCCATCGCTTTGGCCTCGATGACAATGGTCGAGCCATCAGCCGTTTTGTTTTCGGCGGCGTTGTAATTGGCAATTAACGGCTCCAGCCAATCGCGCTTCTCAGAGCCGTAGACCATACTAACAACCACCTCTTTACCCCCTATCAGCGACCCGACCGTGTCTGAGCCACAAGCGGCGAGCGTAAAACACAGAACGGTAATGATAATGATAATGAAGCGATTAAGTTGAGCGGCCATAAATGGTTCCTTTATGAAGTGTGATTGCAAAAATAAGGCTGAGGCTAAGGCTGAGGCTAAGAAGGATAACCGTCAGTTGTTTATGACGTAGGTAGGCGAAGGATACTTATATCATTTCGAGGCGTTCTTTGCCGAGAAATCCCTCACAACGTTGATAACAGCCGAACGTCGTAGGGGATTTCTCCGCCTTCGGCTACGAAATGACATTATCACATGTCTTCTTTTCTTCACCTTAGCCTCAGCCTTAGCCTCTCATTCTCTACCGTCGATTCCGGTTCCAAAAGTTAATCAGCGTATTCAAAACATCCCCGGCGGGTACTTCGACCTCGGGCGGCAGATCGGTTTTGATGCCGTTGGTGGCGTAGCGGCTGAAGGGGCTGTTGGGGCCATCGAGGGCAACGCCTTTGTCGGCCGGGCGAAAGCCAAGCTTTAACGCCTCGGCTTGCACCGGCCGGCTGAGCAGATAATCGACAAACTGTTGGGCCGCTTCGGCTTTATCGTCAGTCACCCAATCAGCATGAAGGGCGCAGAAGGGATGGTCGCTGAGCACGGTGGCCGGCGGATAGTAAACCCGCAGCTCGCCGTAGCGGCCGGCCGCATTTTCGATCTGCTCGATGGCGGTGGCTTCGTAGACGGCCACAATATCGTATTTGCTTGGCCCAAAGGCGACAATCTCCTGCATAAAGGTGCCGGTACTGTCGCCGATGGTGGTATACTGGCCCAATTCGCTGAACCACGCACCATAATCGGACGAGACGATATCGGCGGCGGTTAACCCGGCGGTTTTATCGAAATAATCGTAGGTGATGAGCAACAGCGCCATCAAGCCGCTGTTCGATTTGTTGGGGTCGGTCTGGCCAAACTTCAAGAAGCCCCATTCAGGATGATTATAGGCAGCCCAACCCTGTTGATTAACCACAGCGGCTTGAAGCTGCTCCCACATATCGGCATCCGGCTCTTCCAGCCAACCCAGCGCTTCGGCCCGCTCTTGCCAGGCCACCAGCACCAGCGGTGTACTGACCACCGAGCGACAATCTTCCGCCCCGGTCAGGCTGACAACCGGCGTTCCGTCCTCTACGGTTGACTGATCGTGCAAGATTGAAATTTGCAGCGCGCTGGCCGGGCTGATGACATCCGGCTGCCGAGAGCCATCCAGCACCGACAGATAAATTTCGCGCGAACCCATCGCTTCAAATTCAAGCAGGATCGGTCGCCCGTTAACCGATCCTGCAAAGCCGGAGCTGACATCGTTGAGCCAGGCTTCCTTTTCGGTAGAATACAGAATGGAAAGTGTAATGGGATCAGTATTGACCAGTAAGGAGCGTACCAGGAACATAGCGGCCAATACAAGAACAGCGATGATAATAATGCCGAAGAAGAGGAGTTTGTTAGGCTGCATCTATCTAATTATGTGACGTGGGTATATGTTCAATCTCAACGCTGCCGTTCAATTCGGTCATTTGGCCGGTCACCATAAAGATAACACGCTCACAAATGTTAACTACCCGGTCGCCGGTACGCTCCAGGTTGTGGGCCGCCCACAGCAGGTAGGTGGCCTGGTCGGTAACGCGTGTATCGGTGATAATAAGTTTGAGCAAATCTTTAAAGATTTGGTTATACTGCTCATCAACGGCATCATCACGTCCGGCAATCGCTTTGGCCGCCTCAACATCACGGTACACAAAAGCATCGAGCGCATCGTGCAGCATTTGGCAGACTGCCCCGGCCATTGTGGTAAAATCATCAATCGGTTTCACCAGCCGTTCTTCGCCAATCAACAAATTGATTTTGGCGATGCCTTTGGCATAGTCGCCGACCCGTTCCAAATCGGTGATGATTTCTAAGATAGCGGCGATAATACGCAGATCACCGGCAGCCGGCTGCTGCGTGGCGATCATCGTCAGCGCGCTGCTCTCAATAGCAAAGCGTTTCTCGTTGACCCGTTTATCCCACTCGATAATTCGGCGCGATCCCTCCACATCCCGATTGTGCAAAATGTGAATGGCATCTTTAATGCCGCCTTCAACCATACTCCCCAAGATAAGCACCTCATCCTGAAGACGATTCAAACTGCGTGTATATTCCTGTCTTATAGGCATTTCTGACCTCCTTAAAAAGCATGAAACTAAGATTGAGTAAATTAAGTCAGTTACTTAAGTGATAAGTGAGAAGATGAGGCCGAATTAGGATATTATGAGGTTTGTGTGACCAGATAATGCAATACCTGTTCCCTAATATCATCGCGTACTTGTTGAAAAACTGCAAATATCTCTGCATCCGTGCCGGTGGCTTTAGCCGGATCGGGAAAGCCGATGTGGGTGACGTTCCCGGAGCCAAGCCACAGCGGGCAGTTTTCAGCCGCATCGTCGCAGACCGTAATCACACTATCAAGCGTCTTATCTCGAAATTCTTCGGTCGACTTAGAGCGATTTTCTGAAATATCAATGCCCAACTCAGCCATCGCTTTGATAGCCAACGGATGCACATAGCCGCTGGGAGCCGTACCGGCAGAGTACGCCTGCCAGGCGTCGCCCAAAAAGCGATTGATCAGCCCTTCGGCCATCTGGCTTCGGCAAGAATTGCCGGTACAAAGTATAAGAACCTGCTTTTTGTCCATAGTTGTACCTCACCTTTGAGTATAAGAGACTAACAATTGTCCAAGACTA
>JAGRBY010000230.1 GCA_020433835.1 Anaerolineae bacterium
TAGGGCGAAGAAATAAAGGAATTGAATGATGTCACCATTTCAATTTAAGAACTACCAGCCTCGTCCGCTGGAAATTATTGATACCACCCTACGAGAGGGCTCGCAGACATCGTTGCTGCACGACCATTACAAATATTTTTTCACCCAAAATGATAAAGTAGAAATCGCTCGGTCGCTGATTGTTTATGGGGTTAAGTTCATCGAACTGTTTTCACCCATTGTCAGCCCCCGCGAACGGGATGATTTTCAAGCCATTAAGGATGTGCGTGACGAACTCATTATGCAGAAGGGCTATACCTTTTTGTTGGCTCACGTTCGCTGCCATCCCGACGATATCGAAGCCGCCATCGACGCCGGAGCCGATGGCCTTAATATTTACATCCGTTTGTCAGATACAGCCCGCTACAGCCACGGTAAAGATATCGACACCGTGGTTAACCGCGCCCGAACGTTAATTGAAGATGTGCGCAAGAATTATCCCGACCTGATTTTGCGCTTTAGCGGTGAAGATGCGTTTCGAACGGCAGAAGAGGATCTCTTTCGGGTTTATGATCAAATTGCGCCGTTTGTTGATCGCTTTGGTACACCTGATACGGTCGGTGTTGCCATTCCATCGGTGGTGGCGCGGCGGCTTGAACTACTGCGCGAGCGTTATCCTACGGTTGAATTTGAAGGTCATTTTCACGATGATCGCGGCTTTAGCCTGATCAATGCTCTGGAAGCTGTCGAAAATGGCATGCGGTACATCAACACCACCCTGCTCGGCGTTGGTGACCGCTCCGGCATTACGTCGATGACGGCGCTACTTTACAACCTCTACATCGACAAATATTATGACCACCTGGAAGGGTACAGCTTGCGCGGCTCTTATCCGATCAACGTCATGTTTGCTTCAAAGCTGAAAAAATTGGTTCCGTCCAAAGAGCCGGTCAGCTTGACCAACCGCACCCACACCGCCGGAGTCCATCAGCAGGCGATGCTCAACCACGCCAGCACCTACGAGCCTTTCCCGCTCGATCAATTTGGCGTCAGTGAGTCGGAAATGCTGTTGGGGCCGTTGAGCGGTTGGAATATGATTTATTACTTTCTCAAAGAAATAAAATATTACAATCTCGATGAAGCGACCGCCCGCCAAATTGCCGCTGTATTCAAAGAGCGCATTTACGATTACAAATCCGGCACATCACCGACCACGATTTTGGTCGATATTGCCGAAAAAGAATTTGGCCTAACCCGCATCGCCATTCCCGATCAGTTTAAAGACAACATTCTGCAACGTCTGGATGAAGAGTCGCAAGCCGCTTTGGCAGCGGCAGCAGTAGACGGTAATACCAATGCCGAAACACGCCGTGAAGCGTCGGTAAGTATAAAGTAGGTGCATAATGGCCCAGACCTTTGTTGAAAAAATTTTGGCAAAAAATGCCGGGCTGACTACGGTCTCGCCCGGTCAGGTGCTCGATGCTACGCCGGATGTGGCCCTCAGTCACGACAACAGCGCTCCCATTTCTAAAATTTTCTACAGTCTGGGCGTTAATAAAGTCAAGTACCCTGAGCGCCTGGCGATGACGCTCGATCACGCTGCGCCGCCGCCAACCACAAAACACGCCCAAAACCATGCCGATATCCGTCGCTTTGTAGCCGAACAAGGCATCAAAAATTTCTTTGAAGTGGGACGGGGTATCTGCCATCAGGTTTTGTGCGAAGAAGGACTCATCTACCCCGGTATCTTACTCCTGGGAGCCGACAGCCATTCTCCCCATTATGGGGCGTTGGGCGCGTTCGGGGCCGGTGTGGGCCGCAGTGAGATGGCTGCTATCTGGGCGACCGGGCAATTATGGCTGCGCGTGCCGGAGAGTATCAAGATCACTCTGGTGGGTCGCTTTAGCCCGTGGGTAACCAGCAAAGACATCGCTCTGCACGTCATCGGCCAGTTAGGAGCCGATGGTGGCCTCTACGCCAGTGTTGAGTTTCACGGTGAGGCCGTCGCCGGGATGACGATGGCAAGCCGCTTCGTACTGTCGAATATGATGGCTGAAATGGGGGCCAAGAATGCCTGGGTTATGCAAGATGCGGTGACGTACGATTGGCTGGAAGCCCAACAACCCGGCGGCGACCGGCAAAGTTGGATCGAAGCCAGCCGCGCCTTAGCCCCCGACCCCGATGCGATCTACATGGCGGAGTACACGTTCGATGCCTCCACCATCGAGCCGCAGGTGGCCTGCCCCCATACGGTTGATAATGTCAAGCCGCTGAGTGAAGTAATCGGCACCAAGGTCGATCAGGCATTTTTGGGCACCTGCACCAACGGCCGGCTGGAGGATCTCGCCGTCGCGGCCAAAGTGCTCGATGGACGTCGCGTAGCGGCGGGGACGCGCTTGCTGGTCATTCCGGCCTCGTCGCAAGTGTATCTGGATGCCATCAAAGCTGGCTATGTCGAGACACTGATGGCCGCCGGAGCCACGTTCGGCTCGCCGGGATGCGGCCCTTGTATGGGCAATCATCTTGGTATTCCCGCACCGGGCGAGGTAACTATCAGCAGCGCCAATAGAAATTTCCGGGGGCGCATGGGTACACGTGATTCGGAGATCTATCTGGCTTCGCCGGCTGTGGTGGCGGCCAGTGCGGTGGCAGGAAAAATTGTCGGCCCGGAGCAAATTGTATAAAAAGAGGAGATTGGAGACCAGGAGATTAGGAGATTGCTTTTGCACATCTCCACATCTCTTAATCCCCCTTTTCATAAAATACGTGAGGCACAATAACAATGACGAGCCAAAATCATCAAATCATTCGCGGTCGCATTTGGAAATATGGCGATGGTGTTAATACCGATGTAATCTTTCCCGGCAAATACACTTACACAATTTCCGATCCGGCTGAAATGGGTAAGCATGCGCTTGAAGATCTCGACCCGACTTTTGCGTCCAACGTACAGCCGGGCGATGTTATAGTAGCCGGCAAAAATTGGGGCAACGGCTCCAGCCGCGAACAGGCGGCGATGTGTCTTAAACAGGTTGGCTTGGGAGCTGTCATCGGCGAGTCATTTGCCCGGATTTGGTATCGCAACGCCATTAATAATGGCCTTCTGGCGTTGACGTGCCCGGACGCGGTGGCTGCGCTCAACCACGGCGATACGGTTGAGATCGATATGCAAGCGGGTGTTATTCGCTGTGAGGCAGGTGAGTTTTTATTCCCTTCATTTGCGCCTTCAGTGCAGGCGATTATTACGGATGGCGGTCTTATTCCTCATTTGAAGAAACAGTTGGCCGGCCAGTAAGCCAATGATGCAAAGACCTGACAGGTTTTCGCAAATTTACTTATATTGATGATGACATTTCGTTCAAAAGTTATTTTTACCGCAAGTCTATGGACAAAACCTGTCAGGTCTGGTCAGGGCGCGATTGTTGTGTTGAGACCGCTTGGTTTATTGTGCAAACCTTTGATTGTGGTATAATACACAAATTAGGCAGGCGCTGACCGTTGACAGCCTGCCTATTGTTATGCTTTTTTAAGGAGAAATATCTCAGTGGCAGGCCCTTTAGATGCATTGCTCGGCCTCTTTTCGCTTGATGTTGGCATAGACTTGGGCACAGCTAACACGCTGGTTTACGTGCGTGGCAAAGGGATCGTTATTAACGAACCCTCGGTTGTGGCTATAGATAAACGAACCAAAAAACCGTTGGCCATTGGTGTTGATGCCAAAGAAATGGTTGGCCGAACTCCGGCTAACATTGTTGCTATTCGTCCCTTACGCGACGGCGTGATTTCTGAGTTTGAAATTACCGAGGCGATGCTGCGTTACTTTATCAAAAAAGTACACGAGCAGACCCTCATTCCCACCCCATTTTATGCGCCGAGGGTGGTTGTTGGGATTCCCAGCGGCGTGACTCAGGTGGAGAAGCGGGCTGTGTATGATGCTGCCCGCAGCGCTCGTGCCCGCGAAGCCCAGATTATTGATGAGCCGGTGGCGGCTGCCATCGGTGTTGGCTTGCCGATTACCGAGCCGCTGGGCAGCATGGTCATCGACATCGGCGGGGGAACGACGGAAGTGGCTGTCTTCTCGCTGGGTGGTATCGTCGTCAGCCGTTCGATTCGGGTGGCGGGCGATGAGATGGATGAGGCAATCATCAACTATGCTCGCCAAAAGTATAATCTGCTCATCGGCCAGCGTATGGCGGAGCGGGCCAAGATTACGATTGGTTCCGGCTATCCGCTGCCGGAAGAGCAGACCATCGCGCTGCGCGGTCGAAACTTAATTACCGGCCTGCCCGACTCGGTGGAGGTATCGAGCGTTGAAATTCGCGAGGCGCTCAGCGATGCCGTTTCGGTCATTGTCGATGCGGTGCGCGACACGCTCGATGAAACCCCGCCGGAATTGATTGCCGACCTGATGGAAAGCGGTATCGCGCTGGCCGGTGGCGGGGCGCTGCTGCAAGGGTTGTCGGAGCGGCTGTCGGAAGAAACCAAAATGCGGGTTTACATTGCCGATGATCCGTTGACCTGCGTGGCTCGTGGCGCGGGCAAGGTTTTGGAAAGTTACGACAAATATGCTAAGGTACTTAATACCTTAGATCGTAGTAGCACCAACCATCGGTAAAAGGCCGGCACACGGAGACACTGAAAATTGTGATTTCACTGAAATCCGGCCTTGAACCGTGGGAACTACTTTATTAGTCTTGAAACTTTCTAAATCATCATGGCGATTATAAGAAACCGGCAGATTTATATCGCGCTTATTATAGCGTTGACCCTAATAGGTTTTTTGCTGGACCAGCTCGGTTACTTATCGCCGCTCAATGATATCCTCCAAACAGTCATAGCGCCTGTTCAGTCTCAAATGACCCGTACGGCAGATTTTGTTGTCGATCAGGTTGAACAAACCACGGACATTCAGGCCCTTCAAGAACGCAACGCCGAGTTAGAGTCGCTGGCCAACAGCCTTATGGTCGAAAATGTGCGACTTAAAGACCTTGAGCGTGAAAACGAAATTCTGCGCCAGTTGCTAAATTACACACGCAACAATCCTCAATTTACCTACCAAACCACAACTGTTAGAGGTCGTAGTATCGGCCGCGATCCAACCAATTTGCTTTACTTCCTCTTTTTAGATGTTGGCGCACGCGATGGCATTGCCACCAATATGCCGGTTATTACCGATAGGGGGCTTGTGGGGCGGGTAACATCTGTTGGGCCGAACTCGGCTCAGGTACTGATGCTGATCGACCCCTCCAGTTCGGTTAATGCGATTATTCAGAACAGCCGCGTCACCGGCTTGGTCAAGGGAAATATCGACGGGACCTTAACGATGGAGCGTATTCCCCCTGGTGAAGAGGTTAATCCGGGTGATATTGTGTTGACCTCTGGTTTGGGCGGTAACTTTCCCGATAAAATCGTTATTGGACAGATAACAGAAGTTACCCAGCGTGACCAGGATATGTTTCAAATTGCCCGTATTCGACCTACAGTTGACTTCGGTAAACTGGAAACGATGTTGATTATCACTTCATTTGAACCGGTCGATTTCGAAGCCGAGATTATCGAAGCGCAGGAGCGAGAGAATTAGCAACATTATTGCTCTCATCCTGTTAGTAAGCGCTGCGTTCATCCAAACTACACTCTCGCCCTATCTAAAAATCGACGGCGTCCATCCCGATTTTGTTTTGGTTTTGGTAATTGCCTGGACTATTCTAAGCGATCTTGAAGAAGGGTTGGCCTGGGCGATTATCGGCGGGTTGAGCCTTGACTTTATGTCGGCAGCTCCGTTTGGGATTTTTACGCTGTCGCTGGTCATTGTGGCTATTGTAGCCAACTTTTCCCACGGCCGGATTTTTGGTAGCAGTATCGTGCTGCCGTTAGGTTTTACCTTTCCGCTTACCATTTTATTTAACGCGTTGGCACTGCTTATCCTTAATCTGTTAGGGCGGCCGGTGGTTTGGATAGATGCTTTTAACGAGATTTTTTTACCGGTAGCCATTTTCAACACAGGCATCATGGTTGTTGTTTTTCCGCCTTTGTACTATCTCTATCGACGGATGCACCCTCAACCGCTTTCTTTTTAGTATCTTCCTTTTAGCCGATGCGAAATAATTTCGATTTTAGCTGTTCCCGGCTATAATTCCCGTTTATGACCGAAGCACAAATCCAAATTCGCAGTTTTATATTCAAAACGCTGATTCTGTTCGCTTTTATTGTGTTGGCGTTTCAGCTCTGGAACTTGCAGATAGTCCAGGGGGCAGCCTATCGCGAATTGGCCGATGCCAACCGTTTTCGTCTGGCGCAAGTGCCTGCCTCGCGAGGCGTAATCTATGATCGCAACGATGAACTGCTTGTACGCAACCGGCCGGTTTACAACGTTATCGTTATTCCAGCTTACTTACCGGAAGATTCCACAGCGGAGGCCCGTGTCTTTTCCCGACTGTCGGAACTGCTGAACTTGCCAATTACCACGCAGCTAGAGCCAACCACCGGGCTGAACAACGGCTATTTTCACGCCATTAACCATCACGAATACAGCCGTTTGCCGCAGCGGCAGATTATCAACCCGCGCAGTCGGCGGTATATCAATCAGCCGCAAGGCATTCGCGATGCTGTCAACGCCAACCGGGTTTTTGCTCCGTTTTTGCAGGTTGTTATTGCCGAAGACGTTGACCCTATCATCGTCTCGAAAATCGAGGAAGAGCGCCTCAGTTTACCCGGCGTGTTGATCGATATTTCACCCAATCGAGAATATATTTATAAGGATTTACTAAGCCACATGATGGGCTATATTGGCCCTATTCCGGCCGAGCAGTTTGAGAACTACGAACCACTCGATTACGATTTAACCGATGTTGTCGGTTTGGCCGGTCTGGAATTTCAATACGAGGCGTGGCTGCGCGGCATCAAGGGGTTGGAGAATATCGAAGTCGATGTTACCGGTCAGAAAATTCGCACGGTCAGCCAAAATGTTCAGGTCAGACCGGGCCACAATTTGCGCCTGTCGCTCGATTTGGGCTTGCAGCAGGCTACGGCCGAAGCACTCCAAGAGGCGATGGATAAGGTTAACTCGAAACAGGGTGTCTCTATCTCGCTCAACCCCCAAACCGGCGAAATTTTGGCGATGGTCTCGCTGCCGAGTTACGATAACAATCTTTTTTCGCGTGGAATCACAGCCCGTGAATTGTCACTGCTAAGTGAAGATCCCCAGTCACCACTGGTCGATCACGCGATTGCCGGTCTTTATCCGCCCGGCTCAATTTTTAAGATTATCCCGGCTTCCGGCGGGTTGCAAGAAGGCACCATAACGGAGCAAACCACTTTTGTCGATGAAGGGGTTTTGTATCTGCCTAACCTGTTTCAGCCCAATAACCTCGACTTGGCGCAGCCTTTCTATTGTTGGCTCAGAAATGGGCACGGCCCGGTTAATGTCGTTTCGGCGCTGGCCTGGTCATGTAACGTCTATTTTTATCAAGTAGGGGGTGGTTACAGCCCGGCTGAATATGAGGGGTTGGGGTTGACCAGACTGGGTAACTATGCCCGTATGTATGGACTGGGCGAAACCACAGGCATCGACCTGCCGGGCGAGTCAGGTGGCCTGGTTCCCAACGAACAATGGAAGCGGCTTAATTACGCTGAAAGCTGGCTGACCGGGGATACCTACAATATGTCGATTGGGCAGGGTTTTGTATTGGTTACACCACTGCAAATGATCAATGCTTATTCTGCCGTCGCCAATGGGGGTACATTGTACCGACCTCATCTGGTCAAGGAAATTCTGGATGCTGACGGGAACCTGGTTGAAGAGGTTGAACCGCAGGTCATTGGCCGGGTGCAACTGGATCCGCAAAATCTCCAACTTGTCCGCCAGGGTTTATGGGGCGCGATCAATTGGGAGAACGGCACAGCAGCCAAGTTTTTTGATGTGCCCGGCATCGATGCCTCAGGGAAAACCGGCACGGCTGAGTTTTGCGACAGCTACCCGGCTTGTCTCGATCGCGATGGGCGGGTGAAAACCAGCCACGCCTGGTTTGTGACGTACGCACCAACGAACAATCCGGAAATTGTAACCATCGTCTTTGTCTACGGGGGCAAACAAGGGGCCGGGGTTGCGGTTCAGGGTTCGGAAGTGGCGGTTCCGGTTGCCAGCAAAATTTTACGCTATTATTTCAACATCGAAGATGAAGAAGACGCCGCTGGTAACGAGGACGACGATGAGAATCTGACCGAGTTTGATCTGGGTACGGAATTCAAAGCGCGTTTGTTGGGCACGGATAGCTGGAGCCGCGATGGCGCTAACGTCTCCGGATTTGTGCTCAATGCCGATGGCGAAGGAGTCAGCAATATCGCCGTTGAGGTGTTGGTCAATGGTGAAGTCGTCGATCAGCTTATCTCGGGCGAGACAGGGCAGTTTGATTATAACAGCCCCGGTCCCGTTGAAGCAGAAACGTGGCAGATTCGTTTGGCCGATTTTCCCGATGCGCCATCGTTGATGTTTGACGTTGCCGAAGGCGTGCGCTATCTGGTAGAGTTTGAAGCCCAACCGCCGCAAGAGACGGCCTCCGCCTTGAGTGGTAGTGAATAATTGGGGCAATTTGCGTTCAAAATTTTAAGATTAAATACTACATATTGTGGTATAATAGATTGTATAGTACAATATATAGGGTAACTTGTTTTCAGCAATGACGGATCGAATTGCCATCAAAGGCACCAATAACGGATTGATAATTACGATAGGCTCCGGCATATGGGAGGGCTTGGTTGAAGAGCTTGACTCTCAACTGGGGGCCAAGGCATCTTTCTTTAAAGGTGGACGGGTAGCGCTTCAGGTCGGTGCCCGCCAACTGACTCGACCCCAGCTTGAGTCGATAGGCGAGATGTTAACCCGCCATAATGTTACGCTGTGGGCCGTTGGAAGCGATGACATCGGTACCAAAGAAGCCGCCACCCAACTGAGCCTGGAAACCACCATAATCCCGTCCAAACAACGCGGTAATCCACCGCGTGTCGCCAGAAGCAACAGCGACTCCTTGGTTACACGGCGCACATTACGTTCGGGGCAAGTGCTTAAGCATCCGGGCAACGTGGTTATTATCGGCGACGTCAACCCCGGAGCCGAAATTCAGGCCGGCGGCGATGTCATTATCTGGGGGCGACTGCGCGGTAGTGTTCACGCCGGGATCAAAAGCGGTTCAGAGGCGATTGTATGTGCCCTACAGCTTTCGCCGATGCAACTGCGCATTGGTGACTATATTACTCGCTCTCCTGCCGATGATGGCAGTCGCGAAGTGATACCGGAAATTGCCTCCGTGCAAGATGGCCATATCGTAGCTGAGCCGTGGCGTGGCTGATTCTATTAACTTTTAACAAACGGTCGAGAAATAAACATGAGCGCAACTGTAATTACGATAACCTCAGGTAAAGGCGGCGTAGGGAAGACGACAACAACCGCTAATCTAAGTGCCGCCTTAGCGGCTTGCGGCAAGAAGGTGGTAGCCATTGATGCCGATATCGGCTTGCGTAACCTTGATGTGGTGATGGGCTTGGAAAACCGCATTGTCTACGACCTGGTTAACGTGGTCGAAGGCACCTGCCGTCTCCGCCAGGCGATGATCAAAGACAAACGCGTTGATGAGCTATATCTTATTCCGGCAGCCCAATCGCGCGATAAATCGGCTCTTAAGCCGGAGGATATGATTGCCGTCGTTGATCAACTGCGCGATGAGTTTGATTTTGTGATCATCGACTCGCCGGCGGGTATCGAACAAGGCTTTAAAAATGCCGTTGCTCCGGCCGACCGGGTTTTGATTGTGACCACGCCTGAGGTTTCAGCCGTTCGCGATGCGGATCGCATTATCGGCTTGATCGAAGCTGAAGAAAAAGGCCCGGCTGATTTGATTATAAACCGGCTGCGCGTAGATATGGTTAAGCGCGGTGATATGCTCGATACCGATGACGTCATCGACATTTTAGCCATTAACCTTATCGGCATTGTGCCGGACGATGAGCATATTATTGTTTCAACCAACCAGGGCCGGCCGGTTTCTCTGGAAAATGGCACGTTGGCCGGTCAGGCTTTTCGAAATATTGGGTTGCGTTTGATGGGGCAAAACGTCCCTTTCCTCACGTTAGAGCAAAACGAGTCGTTTATCAAACGGCTTTCAAAATTTTTGATGGGGTAAACCTAAGTTTATCTCAATAACGAGTATTGA
>JAGRBY010000231.1 GCA_020433835.1 Anaerolineae bacterium
TTAAAAAATAACTACAATTGCGAAGTTATTTGCATGTGCGCCAATCTTGGTCAAGAAGAAGAGATTGATGGTCTGGAAGAAAAAGCGCTTGCTTCCGGAGCCAGCAAATGTTATGTTGAAGATTTGCGCGAAGAATTCATTACCCAGTTTATCTTCCCCACCCTCAAAGCCGGAGCTGTTTACGAACGCAAATATTTACTCGGCACCAGCTTCGCCCGGCCCATTATCGCTCGGCGGCAGGTTGAAATTGCCGCCCTGGAAGGGGCCGATGCCGTAGCCCACGGCGCAACCGGCAAGGGCAATGATCAGGTGCGTTTTGAACTGACATATCAGGCCCTTAACCCTAAACTTCAGGTCATTGCTCCCTGGCGCGAATGGGATATTCGTTCGCGTGAGGATGCCCTCGATTATGCAGCCGAGTACAACGTTCCGGTCTCCGTCACCGAAAAATCGATCTACAGCCGCGACCGCAACATCTGGCATCTCAGCCATGAAGGCGGCATTTTGGAAGATCCGTGGTTGGAGCCGGAAAAAGCCATGTTCCAATTAAGCGTCGATCCTGAGGATGCCCCCGATAAGCCGGAATATGTCGAAATAGAATTTTATGAAGGTATCCCCAAAAAGATCGATGGCGTAGCCCACGGCCCTATTAGCTTGATCAACAAACTCAACGCAATCGGCGGGCGGCACGGCATCGGCCGGGTCGATCTGGTTGAAAACCGGCTGGTTGGTATGAAAAGCCACGGCGTCTATGAAACTCCCGGCGGTACCATATTGCTGGAAGCTCACCAAGGCCTCGAGCAAATTTGCCTCGACAAACTGACCCTTCATTATAAAGATGTGCTGGCCCTCAAATATGCCGAGTTGGTCTACAACGGCCAGTGGTTCACCCAACTGCGCGAGGCGTTGGATGCATTTGTCGATGTTACCCAGCAGCGCGTTAGCGGCACGGCCCGCCTGAAACTGTACAAAGGCAACGTTACGCTGGTCGGTCGCCGCTCCCCTTACAGTCTCTATCGTGAAGATTTCGCGACCTTTGGCGAGGAAGATGTCTACAACCAGGCCGATGCCGAAGGCTTCATTAAACTCTTTGGTTTGCCGTTAAAAGTCAACGCCCTGCTTGATATCGAAGGTGTTCGACGCGGCCAACACGAAGAGCCGGATTATAGTAAATTTAAGCGAGATTAAGGACAGGTTGCTTAGCATCTGCAATGAATATAAGGTGATGAAGCAATTGCTATTTGGTGTCTATGCTTTTACATCATCTATCTTGTAAAACGAATTGTGAATTGTGAATATTTAATAATGAATTGTGAACCAAAAATAATTTCATAATTCATAATTCGTTTATCTCCCAATCTCCCACAATAGGTAGGTTCAAGATGTCACAACTTTGGGGTGGTCGCTTCAGCGGCGAAACCGACGCGCTTATGCGCAAATTCAACGATAGTATCTTTTTCGATATCCAACTTTGGGAGGCCGACCTGGACGGCAGCATGGCCTATGCTAAAGCACTGGCCCGGGCAGAAGTTATTACCGAAGAAGAAGCCGACATTATCCAAGACGGTCTGGACGCCATTCGGGCTGAATTTGTCCAGCGCCAGTTTGAAATTAAAAGCGGCGATGAAGATATCCATTCGGCGGTTGAGCGGCGGCTGGGCGAGTTGATCGGCGACTTGGCCGGGAAGCTCCACACCGGCCGCTCCCGTAACGATCAGGTGGCAACCGATACCCGTCTCTGGCTCAAGCGCAAAATTGAGAGGCTGCGCCAACAGCTCGATATGCTGCAAGGTACAATGGCGGCCAAAGCCATCGAGCATCTCAATGTCATTATGCCCGGCTACACCCACTTGCAGCAGGCCCAACCCGTGCGCTTCTCTCATTGGCTGCTCAGCTTCGCCTGGATGCTCCAACGCGACAAAGAGCGTCTTGATGATCTGACCAAGCGGGTTGATGTCCTGCCCTTAGGCAGCGGTGCGTTATCCGGCAATCCCTTTTTAATCGACCGTATCTTTCTAGCCCACGCTCTGGGCTTCTCAGCCCTATCGGCCAACAGCATGGACGCCGTCAGCGACCGCGATTACATTGTTGAGTTTCTCAGTTGGGCGGCCATCACCCAGCTTCACCTCAGCCGCCTGGCTGAAGATCTCATCATCTACAGCAGCCGCGAGTTCGGTTTTGTGGAGCTGGACGATGCCTACTCCACCGGCTCTAGCCTGATGCCTCAAAAGAAAAACCCCGACTCGCTGGAGTTGATGCGTGGCAAAACAGGTCGAACGGTAGGCGCTTTGACCGGCCTGTTAACCACCCTCAAAGGCCAACCATCTACCTATAATAAAGACTCGCAAGAGGACAAAGAGCCGCTGTTTGATGCCGTCGAGACGCTGAGCATGACCCTGCCGATTGCCGCCGGCGTGGTGAGAACCCTTAAAGTCAACCCCGGCCGAATTTACGACTCCATGGACAGCCTGATGCTGGCCACCGAACTGGCCGATTATCTGGTCGAGAAGGGCATGCCTTTCCGCGAAGCACACCATCTGGTCGGCCAAATCGTGCAACAGGCTATCGCCATCGACCAACCGCTTTTTTCGTTTCCGCTCGCTGCTTACAAAAAATTTAGTGATCTGTTCGATCGTGACCTTCACGAACGCCTCACCTTCAACCGCGCTGCCGACCGTCGCGATAGTATCGGCGGCACCAGCGAAACCTCGGTCAAAGCTCAGCTCGATCTCCTGCGCGACCTGGTTGATTATGATTTCGATGAGGCCGTAAGCGCCGCGCTTTAGGGGTAAACTCTGCCAAATACAGAAAGAGATAGATCGTCCGCTGAGCCGCGATAGGTGGCTTGAAAATCGGCGTTTACTGTAGGACAAACTTAAGTTTGTCCTACAGTAAATTTCATCTTGCTGTCGGCCCGGCTGGTGCTGTTCGATTCTCCTGTTAAAACACCCACTTGACAAAAAACGGAAAATAGATTAATATTTCGATATTAAATAATTTGACATTGAATTGATTTTGCGATGAGCACCCATTACCAAGGCAACACAACCGAACAAACCGCCCTCGATCTGTACATCAAACTTTCTCGCGCGTCTGATGCCCTTTCCAGCCGCATCAACCAGCATTTGAAAGAGGTTAATCTGACCATCAGTCAGTTTGGCGTTTTGGAAGCGTTGTATCACCTTGGCTCATTGCATCAGAATCAACTCGCTGAAAAAATTCTGAAAAGCGGCGGCAACATGACCATGGTGATCGATAACCTGGTCAAGCGTAATTTAGTTTGCCGGGAACGGGATGAAACAGACCGCCGCTTTGTTACCGTTCATCTAACGGAAGCCGGGCAAGAATTAATCGAAGCGATTTTTCCGCGCCATGTACAAACCGTTGTTGAGGAAGTGAGCGTCTTAACGCTTGATGAGCAAATTCAACTCGCGGCGCTCTGCCGTAAGATTGGGTTAAGCCAGGACGTCTAAAGCCCGTAACAAAATTTTTTACCAAATAATTCAATATTGAACGATTTGATATTGAATAAAATCAAAGGAGCACTCTTATGGAAGCTGTACAAGGTCTTCATCATATAACCGCATTTGCCCGCAATCCGCAAACCAATGTCGATTTCTACCACAACATTTTAGGGCAGCGCTTGGTTAAAACCACTGTCAATTTCGATGATCCGGGCACGTATCATCTTTACTATGGCGACAAAGTCGGAACACCCGGCTCGATTATGACCTTCTTCCCGTGGCCCATGGTCGCCCGTGGCACACGCGGCAATGGCGAAGTCGGGGCATCGGCTTATACTATCGACGCCGGATCGGTTGATTTTTGGCAGAAGCGTCTCGCCACACATGGTGTGAAGGCGGGCAAGCTGGAAACGCGCTTTGGCTTCGACGTCATTCCGTTTGAAGATCCCGACGGCATGGCGCTGGAACTTGTCGTTAAAGAGGGACCGGCTACAATTGAGCTTTGGGAAGATGGCCCCATCCCGGCCGAGCATGCGCTGCGGGCCTTTCATGGCGTAACGCTGTGGTTGGCCGATGCCGAACGCACCGGCGCACTGCTGACCGAGCAGTTGGGCTATCAATTTGTCGGCCAAGAGGAAAATCGTTGGCGTTTTCAGGGCGCAGCCAACGATATCGGCCTCTATGTTGATATTTTAGCCGATCCCAAACGGCCGGTTGGTCGGATGGGGGCCGGTTCGGTGCACCATATCGCCTTCCGCACGCGTGATGACTCGGAACAGTTAGAGTACCAGCAATCACTGGCTCAGGCCGGTTTCGGGGTAACGCCGGTTCGCGATCGCCAATACTTCCGGTCGATCTACTTCCGGTCGCCGGGTGGCGTGCTGTTTGAAATTGCAACCGATGCTCCGGGCTTCGCTGTCGATGAGCCGGTGGCATCATTGGGCCAATCGCTCAAACTGCCGGCCTGGTACGAGCCACAGCGCAAAGAAATTGAGGCTGTTTTGCCGCCGTTTACCCTTAAACCTGTTGAACACGTTGAAGTTGAGGAGGTTGTTAATGAATAATCCAAAAGTAGGCCCGCATCAAGGGCAACAACTCTACACCGCGGGCCGGCCGCTAGCAGAAGCCAAAGCCGCGATGATTTTGATCCATGGCCGGGGTGCCACCGCCCCGAGCATTTTGGAACTGGCCAGAGAACTTTACCAGCCCGATTTTGTTTATCTTGCGCCGCAAGCTGCCCATAATACCTGGTATCCATTCAGCTTTATGGCTCCCATGGAAAATAATCAACCCAAGCTGGCATCGGCTTTACAGCTTATTGGTGACGTTGTGGCTCGTGTTGAGCAGGCCGGTATTCCGGCCGAGAAGATCGTTATCGGCGGTTTTTCGCAAGGCGCTTGTTTGGCTTCTGAGTTTGTAGCGCGTAATGCACGTCGCTATGGCGGACTGCTGGTCTTTAGCGGCGGCTTGATTGGCCCACCTGGTACGCCGCGCGATTACGAAGGGTCGCTTGATGGCACACCGATTTTCTTGGGATGTAGCGACACCGATTTCCACATTCCCGAAGAGCGCGTTCATGAATCGACCGCTACATTTGAGGATTTGGGCGCGAACGTCGTCGAGAAAATCTATCCGAATATGGGCCATACCGTCATTCAAGACGAAATCGACCAAGCCCTCAAGATCGTGGAGTCGATTCTGGCTGATTAAATCGGCCCTTTCTGTCGTCTTATAGTGTAATAACAAACAGACCGAACCTGCGCAGGTTCGGTCTGTTATTTTTATTCGGTAGGTTATATAAATACTACAAACTTGTCACAGCTCACTGAAGAGCGCACTATCCTCGCTAAAATCGGCCGGTGCGCTGGGCACAGCCGGGAGCGTGAAAAAGAAGGTGCTTCCCTGCCCATCTTCACTGTTGACCCCAACTTGACCCCCCAATTTTTCTACAATACGCCGGACAATCGATAGCCCCAGGCCATGGCCTTTTTTGGTTTGCGTTTGTTTTAAGCGATTAAACTCTATGAATAAGTGAATCTGGTCAGCTTCTGATAAACCGGGGCCATTGTCATGCACCCAAAAGCAGATCATCTCATTATCTTCTAACGTTGCGCCTAGCTCGAGTACGGGTGGATCGCCGCCATACTTAAGCCCGTTGGTGAGGTAATTGATCCACACCTCCTCAATCCAGGGCGCGTAACCCAGCGCCACCGGCCATAGCGGCGGTAAGATAAGACGACCATTATTTTTAGCCAGAGTGGGTTTTAATCGCTCATGAACCTGTTTGACAATCTTGCCCATATCTAAGGGTTGCTGCTCCGTTACATTTTTACGAACCGTGGCTAAGAGCAGCAGTTCATCGATAATACTAACCGCCTTTCTGCCCGCCGATTTTATAACGGTGAGTGCCTCGGCCAGCTCCGGTTTGCTTAATTTTTCTAACTCTAGCAAAAGAAAATCGGTGTAGCCGATGGATGTGCTCAACGGATTTTTAAGGTTATGAGCAACCGTATGCGAGAACGCATCAAGCTCTTCATTTTGTTCCCGCAAAATTTCCTCAATCTCCTTGCGTCGTGCGATCTCTTCTTGGGCCTCTCGATACAGCCGCGCATTTTCGATGGCGATGGCCGCTGCCGAAGCAATCGACTCCACCAGCGATAACTCATCTTCTGTAAAGCGGCCTATCTGGGTATCGACCAAATTTAACACACCGATGGTTCCGCGCCGTGTGCGCAGGGGGATACTTAAGATCGAATGAAAATTAATGCCCGATTGCTCATCGACCAGCTTGAAATGGCGCGGATCTTTGGTGGTGTCAGGAACCAGCAAACTCTTGCCCGTTTGGGCTGCCCAACCGGCCACGCCTTGGCCCTCCGCCAGCCGCCAGCCGATAACCGTATCGGCTCCGGCACCAATGGCATGCTGGCAAACCAACTCGCCGGTTTCCGGAATAAGCAGCCAAAACGAGGTGGCCGTAATATTGAGCAAATTGTGCGTTCCGCTGAGAACAATTTCGAGGACTTGATCAAGTTCCAGAGTTGAGGTGAACAACTGACTGGCCTGACTAATTAAAGCCAGTTCGCGATTGCGCTGCTGCAGAAGTTCTTCAACACGCCGTTCTATGGCGTTGGTCTGTTTTTTTGCCGCCCGATTTTCCGTCGCATTCTTCATAAGGCGTCTATCCGGTCATGGTTCTAGTACCAAGCTTTATGGAATTAATAGTATAATGACCTTAATAAGTTTGCAAGCGGAATGGGGTTAGGATCTATATCGGCGCGAGGATTGGTGGACTCAGCACAGCTATCTATAATCAGCATCGAACGGTTCCAGTCTAACACAATCGGCGCGAACTTAAAAAGGCGCAGGAAGGTTAACCTCCTGCGCCTTACATAACAGGCCTTACGCAGCATCAAGTGGGAAGTAGCGATCATAGGTCGGGGATTGAAAGGAAGATGAAGGTGAAATGGCGGCAGAGGAGAAGTTGAAGTCAAGGAGTAAGTGAAAACGAGCGTGGTATTGAAGATGAAGTTGAAGCAAATCAAGAGTAGAACAGGTCGAAGCCAGATGTAAAATCGTGATGAAAACGAAGTCGAAATGATAAAGAGATCGAAAACGGCGTTCTGCTGGGTAACGATACCGAAAATGAATCAGCATATGAAATCGGAGTGTTATCGATGCGAACATCGACGATACTGATGCGAAACCGTAGGCTGGGTAAGTTCCTGTTAATACCTATTTTGTTGTAATAATCGAATAAACAGCAGCTAATAGGGTGAGCTAGCGGGCCTCATTGCCTGTAGGGAAAGTGGTACTACGTTGTGAGAGCGAACACTATGTGTAGAAGGGCAAAGCTTGAGGCTAATCTTGTATCTAAGAACCAAATAAGAGGGTTTAAAGGGATGATAGTGTCGTGGTTAAATACTGTGAAGGTAGAAAATGCCAGTTCTTGATTTGTTGTATAATGCCCCTGCATACTTTTTACTATGAAACCAATGTTAACTAAAGTAACATAGCTATGGTCGATAGAATACACCAGGTTGGATTTCTTGTCAAGATAAAACAACAAAGTCTAACTGATTTCAAAGAGGTTTTTGCTAATTAACGCAAAAGCTAAGAAGCGATTTATTTATTGCCCAACAAGGCGTTTTTGTCACAATAACCGCAATCGATAGCCGTAACCCCAGACCGTCTCAATCCAATCTTTGCCGATACGCTCACGTACCCGGCTGACCATTTTGTCGATTTGATAATCGTACACGGCCTCGCCGGCTACCTCCGGCCACACCGCCGCCGCTAACGCATCTTTGCTAATGGCTTCTCCGGCCCGTTGGTAGAGATAGAGCAGCAAGTTAAACTGTTTGGGCGACAGTGGCGGCTCCAATTTATCGCCCTGAACCCACACATCACGCCGATCGGCATCGATCCACAATGTCGATGCCGTGCCGGCCAACCCCGGCTGCGTGCGGGTGACAAAGGGGTCAACAAAGCGCAAGACCGTTTCGCCAATGCGAATTTCGGCTCCATCGTTAAGAAGAATTTCACTGCTGACCGGCTCATTATCGACCAAAATCCCGTTCTTACTATTGAGATCGCGCAGCCAGTAGAGGTCATCGCGACGAACAATTTGGGCATGGCGGCGGCTGGCAAAATCGCTGTCGATGACCACTTGACACGATGCCGCCCGTCCCAGGGTGGTGACATCATCAACCAGTAAAATTTCGGCTTGCTGGCGGTCGCTCACGCCCTGGCGAATAAGTTTTGCTGTCGTCTCAGCCATGTGTAATGACACCTTTTATGTTATACTGTTCGTCGATTGTCATGATACGCTTTCCGGGCTTACCGACAAAAAATGACTCCTGAGAAGCTGATAGGCCGCCAACTGGGGCCATATACAATTGAAGCGCTGTTGGGCAGCGGCGGCATGGCTGCGGTCTATCGCGCACGTAGGGACAGCCAAGAGCCAGTGGCGCTTAAGGTGCTTTTTCCACCGCCCAATGCCGGCGCTGAAGTTCGGCTGCGCTTTGAGCGTGAGGCTCGCGTGGCGTCCGGTTTGCATCATCCCGCGATTGTGCGCGTTTTAGAGGCCGGCCACACCGATGACTATGCCTACATGACCATGACCCTCATTCAGGGCGAGACACTGGCCGAGCGGTTGACCCGCCAGTCGCCTCAACCGCTCGATGAGCAGACCGCCGTCGATATCGCCTGGCAAATTGCCGATGCGCTTTTTTACGCTCACAGCCAGGGCATTGTGCATCGCGATGTCAAACCTTCTAACATTTTGCTCAGTCACGATGGGCGTGCGCTGCTCACCGATTTTGGTGTGGCGCAAGCCCTCGACGACTCGACGCTGACGCGCACCGGTCACGCTGTCGGCACCCCGGCTTACATGGCTCCAGAGCAGGCCGCCGGTGATCAAGACATCGACGGGCGAGCCGATCTCTATGCCCTGGGCGTTGTGCTCTACCACATGGTTACGGGCCGCCCGCCCTTCCAGGGGCCGACACCGCGCGTGCTGTATGCCCACCTGCACGATGTGCCGCCGGCCCCTTCGACGTTGGCCCGTGTCTCCCCGGCCATGGAAAAAATCATCCTCACGGCGTTAGCCAAAGATGTTAGCCGGCGCTTTCAGTCGGGCGCAGCAATGGCTGACGCTTTGGATCATATGACGGATGAAACCGGCACGCAGATTGAGGTTGTCGCATCGACCAAACCGGCTCGACCGTTTTATAAAGTTGGCATTGGGGTGGTTGGGCTAGTAATCATCGCGCTAGGCGCATTTTTGCTGTTTGGGAGCGCTCCCAAATCAGATCAAGCGCCTGCGGTGAGCAATTTATCGACGGCAACCGTGACCAACACGCCCCGGTTGGCCTCGACGCCCTCACCCACAGCGACCGTGACGCCCAGCCCTGCGCTAACCGCGACGCCTTCACCGTCGCCAACAGCTACCTGGACGAGTTCGCCGGAGCCACCTTTGCTGCCTACAGCTACCCCGGCAATCGAGCTGCCGACTCCCACCGAAACGGCTGCTGTGCCAACCGCTACACCTCCGCTTTTGGTCTCGACGGGGGAGGATTGTGAAGTTGATGTTGACCCGGCAGTCGATAGTTTTTTGGCCGATGTCGATTTGGTGGCACCGTTAGGCTGTCCCACGCAGCCGGCCATGACCACGCTGGCGGCCTGGCAGCCGTTTGAGCATGGCGATATGCTGTGGCGTCAGGATCAAAATTTGATTTATGTGTTGCCGGAAGGTGATCTCTGGCGCTCTACCGGCGATGTCTGGCGAACGGGTGATCTTGAGTTCGATGCGACGCTGACGCCACCGGAGGGGCTTAGCCAGCCCGTGCGCGGCTTTGGATTGGTGTGGCGGGAGCAGTCGGGTGTTCGGGAAGCGTTGGGCTGGGCCATCGATGGAGAACAGGGGTTTGAAGCCCTAATCCAGGAATTTGAGCAGGGCTTGGTGCTGCACAATCCCGATCAAGAGCGCTTTTACGTTTTTTTTAACAATCGGACGTATCAGACAAATTAAACGGGTAGTGTTAACCTGTTGACTGATAAGAGGATGTCATTCCCGCAGGCTTTTAGCGGGAATCTACTCGTGGGAGCTATGGATGCCCGATAACACCATTCGGGCATGACAGCCATTTGGTCGTCATCAGTTAATATGTGTACACTAC
>JAGRBY010000232.1 GCA_020433835.1 Anaerolineae bacterium
GCAGCTTACATCAATCACCGGGCCTTTTATTATCCTTCAACAGTTGCCTTTTTTCAAGGGTAACCGTTATCCTAGTCGCTACAGCGTGATGCTGATGCTTAGTCTTAGCGTTATCGCCGGTTTTGCGCTGGTTTGGCTCGGCCACAAACTGGAGCAGCATTACTCTACAAAATCCATCACGCCGATGGTTCTGTTGCTCATCGGCGGACTATTTCTGTTCGAACATCTCTCGCTGCCGCTGCCGCAGTCGGATATGCGGGTGCCGCCGCTGTACCAAACCATCGCTGCTCAGCCTGATACGTTCACGGTGCTTGATATTCCGTTTGCCTGGCGCAACGGCTTTCGCATTACAGGCGCGTTGACCACCCAATTTATGTTTGGTCAATTCTACCAAACCGAGCATCAAAAACGGCTGATGCAGGGCAACACCAGCCGCAACCCGGAGTTTAAGTTTCAGTATTTTACCCAAGCGCCGCTCATTAACTCCCTTTTGGCTTTAGAAACCGGCAAAACCTTGCCGCCCGATCAACTTAAGCGCGATAAAACCATCGCCGCTGATGTGCTTCGCTTTTTCAATATCCGTTATATCGTCGTGCGCCCTTATCAATACGACTATTTCGATGGCAACGGCACTATCCGTGTTTCTCAGGAAAACGTCATCCCTTATCTTGAAGAAGTGCTGCCGCTAGAAAAAATTTATGATGAAGCCGGCTCGAAGCTCTATCAGGTCATCGACAATGACAATCTGCATCTCCCTATCAGCATCGATACCGCCTCGCCGCTGGCTCCGCTTTACTTCGGCGAGGGCTGGGGGCTGCTCACGCCCGGTAGCTCTATCGCTGCTCAACGCAGCGCTGTGCGCCTGCTGTTGCCACTTGAACCGATTGACCAACGGCTCAGCCTACGCACGCGTCTACCCGATTTTGTCTCAGATACCACCCGCACTGTCACCTTAACCTTAAACGGCTGGCGTTCCGAACCACAAACAATTACGCGAAACTGGCAAGAGCTGACATTTTCTATTCCGGCACAGGTAGCCAATTCCGGCTTGAACGACGTCTGGCTTCATTTTGACGCAGTTTCGCCTCTTCCTTCAACCTCGCCGGTTTTGGACGTGACGACGGTGAGTGCGGGCGAAGAAGTGGGCGATTTCGGCCACATTTATCGTAATGGTCTCGATATTTCATCCAACCAACGGGGCTATAACATCGCCATTATTCCGCCCCAAGCCGAACCGATTGTCGAAAATTTCGATACAAACGCCGACCCTGCCGCTTCAACGCAGTTGGCCCAATGGCTGCAATCAAACGCTTGGCCTGACGGAACCCTTATCGCCGTGGCGGTGGCCGATGACGCCGGCGCTAACCTTACGGAAGAAGCCGTTACCGCTTTGCAAGCACTCGGCGCACAGGCCGATCTACGCGGTTGCTTTCGATGCAGCCACACGCTCATCAGCCAACTTGGTGATAGGAGCGTTACCCAAGAAAGGCTCGATCCGCTTAAACCCGTTGGGCTAACCACCCGCTTGGGCTTAACCGAACCCACAATAGCTGCCCTTGTTGACCGCATTATCGTTAAAACCTCGCCCGAATAGACACGACCGCTTTGCAAATTTGCTTCCCCAACTATAATAAAAGAGAGGCTATTTACGCGGAGTCATACCATGGACACAGAACTTATCAACCGTATTAGAAAACTCTCTCTGTTTCAAGACGCATCCGATGATATCCTGGCTAAAATTGCCGAGCAAGCCACGATGATCGAACTGGATAAAGGGGATGTTGTTGCTTCACAAGGCGACCCCAGCGACTCGCTGTTTGTTATCCGCCGAGGTTGGATCAAAATTGTGACTCAGGGGGCAAATGGCGAAGAAGTGGTTCTCAACCAGGTGGGACCGGGCCAAATTGTGGGTGAAATGGCGCTTATCGACAAACAGCCGCGCTCTAATACAATGATAGCCCTCAGCCCGGTTAAACTGATGGAAATTAAATATGACGGTATCATGGCCGTTATTGATGAACACCCGCGCATAGCACTCGCTTTTCTCAAAGATATGACCACCCGGCTTCGCTTTGCCAACGCCTATATTGAAGAAACCGTCGCCTGGTGCCAGCAAATCGCCGCCGGTAACTATGATTTTGTCGAAAGGCAAGTCGAACAAACGCAATCGACCATTATCGATATGAGCCGCTCAGATGAAGCCAGAGCCTCGGCTTTTTTATCCAGCTTTTTTAAGATGGTCAAAAATGTTAGAAAGCGTGAAGAGAACTTAAAGCAGCAGGTCAAAGAGCTTAAAATTGAAATTGATGAGGCCAAACGCCAAAAAGCCGTTACCGAACTGACCGGCTCCAACTTCTTTGAAGAGTTGCAAGAAGCGGCCAGAAGACTGCGCCGAAAACGAGGGATAGATCCCAAAAATCCCTCTGAAAAGGATCCCAACGCAGATTAAGCTGCGTCCGACACCAACAAAATCCATCATATGGGTCAACCTATTCATGCCGGATGCTCAAACTCTAGCAAAGCTCAAAATCCCCCAAGTTTTGCTTTTCCTCTTTATAGTTATCTACACGATTTACTTCTCCTGGTATACAATCAATCGTCATAACACCCTTAACTCATACGCCGCCGATCTGTCGCTGATCGATCAGCCGATGTGGAACACGGTCATCGGCCCCGGTGGCTTTATGGAGCAAACCTGGGGCGACCGCCAGCAGCCCCGTCTGGCCGAACATTTCGAGCCAATTCTCATCCCGATAGCACTTCTTTTTTTTCTATGGGACGACGTCCGCATTCTGCTGATTGCTCAATCGCTGGCTCTCGCACTCGGTGCGCTACCCGTCTTTTGGATCGCCCACGACCAATTCAAGCAAATCTTAAACCTACACCCTACCCCTACCGCTTCCCCATCTCAATCCATCAATCTCCAATCTCCAGTCTCCAGTCTCCAGTCTCCAATCTCAATTCCCCCCTCCCCACCTGGATCGCCCTCGTCTTCGCCGGAGTCTATCTACTATTCCCCCATCTCCAGGCCGCCAACATCGCCGACTTTCACGCCGATCCTTTTGTGGTTACACCGCTGCTCTTCGCCTTCTGGTACGCCAGCCAAAAACGGTGGTTGTGGATGTGGTTCTGGGCCGTTCTGGCCATGCTTACCAAAGAAAATCTCCCCACTCTAACCGCCATGCTCGGACTCTACCTTCTTCTTCCTAGACGGAAACATTCTTCAACCCCTGATCATCAATCTCCAATCTCCAATTACCAATTACTAAGCTCTAATCTCCAGTCTCTCATCTCCATCCCCCAAACCAAACACGCTCTGGCCCTTATCTTCATCAGCACAACCTGGTTTCTTATTGCAACCTTTCTTATTGTCGCCCCTTTGGCCCGTCACTACTTCGGCACCGATGGCCCGATCTACCTGGCCAACCGCTTCTCTGAGGATACGTCTCTGCTTGACGTCCTGCAAGACCCGGCTCGCGGGCGATACGTTTTCGGTCTCTTGGCTGCGGTAGGGTTTTTGCCCATCCTGGCCCCGGAACTGCTCTTGTTGGGGCTGCCGGTGCTCATCGCCAATCTACTCAGCAACTTTCCCGGCCAATACTCCGGCGAACAGCATTACTCTGCGCCGCTGGTGGTGGCTTTTGTTGTAGCCGCCATCTACGGCAGTCGACGCTTGGTCGGTACTTTTTCGCTATCCGAAACCAATAACCAGCAAAACCTCAGAACGACCGCGTTGCTGGCTTTGCTACTTTGGCTCATCGGCTGGTCAATTGGCTATCACGCTCTCCACGGCTGGACACCTTTCTCTACCCGCACCGAAACCTATCAAACTTCTACCGCCGCCCAACAGATGCCCGACCTCATCGACCGCATTCCCGCCGAGGCCATCGTCTCCGCCAGTCCCGGATTGCACCCCCACATAGCCCACCGGCGCGTGGCTTATCTGTTCCCAACCGTGCAAGATGCCGACTATCTGCTGGTTGACGTCACCGATATTTCCGGCGTTCATCCGAACGATGTCCGCAGCACTATCGAGTCGCTGCTCGACAACGATTGGCAGCTCTTGCAGACCGGCCCCGGCCTCCTCTTAGCCCAGCGATCGCCACAGCCTTCAATAACCGAACCACCTACCTGCCCCGGCACGACGCTGCCTTGTTCTTTCTTCGATTTCGCCCACACAACTCAGTCGCCCACCTATCCGACTGCGCTGTCCTTCGGCGATGGGCGTCTGCAACTGCTGGGCTATGACGTGCTCGATGATCCTGACGATGGTGTTGTTTTTCGTTTCTACTGGCAGGCCGACCAATCACTACCGGACGACCTCAAGCTCTGGCCCTTAATTTACGATGATCAAGGCCAACTGGTTAGCGATCCCACCCAGGTGCCGATGATCGCCACGGTCTGGTATCCGCCCTCAGCCTGGCCAACCGGCCAAGTTATCGTCACCGAAACGCTGCCTCAACTGCTCCCCGCATCGTTTCACATGGGGATTGCAGTCGGACCAAACGCCGGCTTCAACGATCCGCTGCTGCGCTATCCCATCACCTTGCGCTCCGACGCCGGCGCGCGGCTTCATCCCGGAAACTGGGCGCAGCTCGCCAGTTTTACCCGGCAAGGCCCCTTTTTAACCCACCTGCCCGCCGAGTTCAACGTAATGCCCTTCTCAACCGTTCAGGCGCAGTTCGGACCATCGATCCACTTAACCGGCTACCGGCTCATTACCGACAGAAAAACCGAGCTACAGGTAATCCTCAAATGGTTGACCACCGACCCCCTATCCACCAATTTTACCGTCTTCATTCACCTGCTGGCCCCCGACGGCACGCTAGTTAGCCAGAGCGATGCCTTTCCTCGCTGGCTCACACCCCAACCAACCTCCCAGTGGCTGCCCCTACAACCACTGCTCGACAATCATCAACTTGCACTGCCCGAACATCTACCCGCCGGCACCTACACCCTGCAATTGGGTCTCTACAACGCCGAAACCCTCGAACGGCTGCCGCTGCCCGACGGCAGCAGCATGGTGGAGTTGGACCACGTGCAAATTGAGTAAATAAACCGGTTATTAACTTTGCCACTCCGTTCGCTCCGTGGTAGCATGGCCGCTAGCATGAAAAAGAACTGGCTCTGGCTCATCATTTTGATTTGGGTAGCAACAGCCCTGCGGCTGGCCTGGCTCGACCAACAAAGTCTGTGGTACGATGAAGGCGTAACATGGATGCTGTCCCAAATGTCCCTAACCGATCTCATCAACTGGACCGCCGCCGATATCCAGCCGCCGCTCTACTACCTCATCATCTGGACCACCGACATCCTTTTCAGCGACAGTGAATGGGCCTTGCGCTTCCCATCCGCCGTTTTCGGCATCCTTACCGTCCCGCTGCTCTACACGCTTGCCCGCCGCCTGTTATCACTCCAACCCAAACCAACCACCCAGCCAACCAACCACCCATCAAATCATTTTTCATCCTTCATAATTCATAATTCATCCTTCCCTTTTCTCGCCGCCCTTTTCCTCACGCTCTCACCCTTGATGATTTACTACAGCCAAGAAGCCCGCATGTACACGCTGCTTACTTTTGAAGCAGTGCTGGCCGGCTATCTGCTGTTGCGAGTGTTACATCCGACCCTCACCCCGTCGCTAACGCGACTTCCCTTTCCCAGTGGGAGAGGGGGTGAGGGCCTCACCAGCCTACTCTATGCCGTGGTTGGAGCAGCAGCGCTCTACACCCATTATTTTGCCGCCTTTTTACTTATCGCTCACGGCATCTACGCCCTTATAATTCTGTGGCGCAATAAATTCTCGCGCTCCCTATTGTTATCCGTAGCCACCGCTTTCGGCGGCAGCCTGCTGCTCTTTGCCCCGTGGCTACCGATTCTCCTGGCCCGCCTTGGCGATGACCCCAGCTACTGGCCCGGCGCGCTAAAACTCAACGAAGCCATCCGCAAAGTAGCCATCCGCTTCATCACCGGCGAAACCGTCACCGAGCAAACCGGCTGGTGGCTCACACTCGCATTCCTCGCTCTGGTTACTATCAGCCTAGCCTATCTCCTCCTTACCAAACGAAGCCAACCTTCAACTCCCAAATCCCAATCTCCAATCTCCAGTCTCTATTCTCTATTCTCCATTCTCTGGCTCTTCATTCCCATCATTCTCAGCCTCATCCTCTCCTACCAGTCGCCCAAATTCAACCCGCGCTACACCCTGCTGGCCTGGCCTGCCGGGGCGATACTCTTAGCCCAGCTGCTCAGCCATCTCATTACCCGGCCTCACACCTCACAGCTTACGTCGTACATCTCCCATAGCTTATTCGCCTTGGTAATTGTCTTCTTCTTGGCGATTAGCACATTGAGCCTTTACAACAGTCTCAGCGATCCGCGCTTTTCTAAAGATGACTTCCGCGCCCTGGCCAAATTTGTTCAAGAGCGCGAAAGCCCGGACGAGACAGTCCTGCTCAGTTCCGGTCATCTCTTTCCCGTCTGGGCTTATTACTACGGCTGGGATAACTGGACGCCACTGCCCTGGATGCTGCGCCTCGATGTGGATCGCGTCACCAGCCTCGATATGGCCGACACCATCGCCGAAGCCGTCAAAGGCCGCGAGGGCGTCTGGCTGGTGACCTGGCAGGATGACGTCATCGACCCCACCGGCGTTGTGCCTTTCTGGCTCGATACTATCGGCGAGCGCCCCCACGACGCCGGCGACTTTTGGGGTGTTGGCCTGGAGCATTGGCGGCTCAACCCCCGCCGTATCAGCCGCCTGAAAGAAAACCCCATCCAGCGCAAAACCGACATCAACTTTGCCGATCAGGTCACCCTGCTCGGCTACACCCAGCTCAACGATACAGAGCTGATTCTCTTTTGGCAACCGCAGCAGCCCCTACCTGACGAACTGATCATGACCCTCGACCTGTTCGATGCCGAGGGCTTCAACTGGAGCCGACAGGCCATCACCAACCGGCTGGGCAGCGATGTCTACCCCCCCTCGCGCTGGCCCACCGGCCAGGTGGTTATTACGCGCCATCACCTACCCTGGCAAATTGGCACACCGCCGGGGCTGTATCGGGCCGAGATCGGGCTGGGTGCCGTTGGTTCCCCAAACAATACCGCAACTGCCACCGACGGTTTTTCCGGCTGGGATATTCTCGATGCGCAGGGCCGCCCCCAACGCCGCACCGCACTGCTGGAAGCAATCAACCTCAGCGATCTGGTCGAGCCGACCAGCGGCCCCTTACCGCAGGCTGAAGATCCGCTCATCGATCTTTTTCCTATCATCGGGCTGCGCCGAACTATTTTACCGCAAACCAGCGCGCAACCCGGCGACCGCATTCTGTTGGCCTTGCTGTGGCAAGCCGGCGAATATAACCTTGATAATATTTCCTTGGCTTTTGATTTAGTGGATAGTGCAGGGGAGATATACCGTATAGGGTATTCGCTTACTCCCAGCCGGCATTTTAACTTACCGAGTTGGCAGATGGGCGATACGGTTTTGGGGCAATATTGGCTCGATATTCCACCGGAGGCTGCACCCGGCCCGGCCAAACTGCAACTGCACGTCATTAACGTTAGCGGCTTTGCTTACGACGAAGTTTTTCCATTTGATGACATCGAGATCATGCCGACCGAACGTAACTTCAAGCCGCCCCAGCCGGTCGATATGCCACTGGCAGCCGATTTCTCCGGCCAGGTCACCCTTATCGGCGCGGACTGTGCCGCCAAGTGCCAGGCAGCACCGGGCGAAACGCTGTCGCTGACTCTCTACTGGCGCGCTGAGGCCCCATTTGACACCACCTACACCGTTTTTGCCCACGCGCTAGGCCCCAATGAAACGGTAGTCATCAACGCCGATCACGCGCCCCCTAAACCAACCACCGGTTGGGTGCCTAACGAAATCATCACCGATCCAATCACGTTGACGGTTCCCGCCGACCTGCCGCCGGGTGACTATTCGCTTGAAGTGGGTTTGTACGATGCCGCGGACCCAACTTTTGCCCGACTGCCGCTCAATGACGGCAATAGCCAAGTTATTCTGCCTCAGCCACTAAAAGTAACAAAGTAGATAGCCGCAGCAAAGCTGACTCTGCCCCTTATAGCCAGGGCAACATGAAGATGGGGATTAGATGAGTTGGTAGATACAGGTAGGACAAACGTGGTAAATTACATCAATAGCATCAATAGGAGCTTGAGGCCCAGTGCCAACCAACTCACCGCCCTCACACCAAACAGCCCGATGTAAAACCTTATTGCAGATACTGCATCGCCGGTAAGGATAGTTTATAGTGGGACTATACCGGTAATAAACCGGCGGCGACATAACCTCTCGACGGATTATCGTATGTTCAAGGCGTAAAATATTTTTATCTTCCGGAATAATCCGCATTTCCATGAAACGCTTTATATCCGGCGAGTCGCAGCGATAGAATTTGTGAGTTTCCTGATAGCGAAGTCGGGCGCGTTGTAAGAGATTGTCAACAAACAGACGGGTTGATTCGCCCATAATAAAAGAAAAAAGGGGTTTGCCGATAACCTTCTCCCGTACAACGGTATCACCATCATTGTCTAAAGCAAAGGCATTCCACTCATCGTTAACATCAACGATCTCATCTACCTGGTTAAGCCAATAAATAACGCTGTCTGTCACTATCATGCCCTCCTTACTTTACCCTACCATAGGACTATACACCCACCTTAAAAAGAATACAAAGCAAGAATTGTACACGTCAACAAAGATGGCGCTGCTTACCTGTGAGAGAAGCAACGCATCCTTTGTAATCGTTTTCAATGCAAAGAACAGGCTGTTAAACGCACGTAGCTAACGAGCCACCTATCCCAACTGGCAACAAAACGGGCGTATCTACCCCTTCAACCAGTGGTCGAACCAATCAAATGCCATAGCTTGCATATCGCTATCAAATTTATGCGATCCCGGATAGAAGCGGCATTGGTAATGGTCTTGAGCCTCGGCCTTGGCGTAGAGTTCTTGCAAAATGCGGTCAGCACGTTCCATTTCGGCCAGAGTAAAGAGGGAGTCGTCACTGTTGTTTAAAACCAGTGTCGGCAGTGGAACCCGCAGCCCTAAGATTTCCGGGTAGTCCAACTCCGGGGGAAGTAGGGGGATATAGATCATCCAGGTGTGGGTGTAGGAGGTATTGAGCAGAAAATCGCGCCAGGTAGTCATCATCCCGGCGCACACAGCGCATTGAATGCGGGAATCGAGGCCGCCGAGCAGCACGGTTCGCAGCCCGCCGCCGGATAGACCGCCACAGCCGATGCGGGCGGCATCGACATCCGTACGCCGGCACAGAATATCCAGAGCGCGTTGGTCTTCGCTAAAAAAGACACCCGGCCAGGTGGTTCCGCCGCAAAAGAGCGACTTGGCCATGATCGATTCGTGCTCGGCAGCCCACTGATCGTAGGCTTGAATGGCGGCGACGGTTTCGAGCGTCTCGGCGGGTAGGCCGGCTTTAATTGCCTCCGGCACATCAGCCAGACGAACGCGGCGGCTGCCAAAGGCGTAAGCATCGGGGATGAGCACGGCGTAGCCACGGCGGGCCAGTTGATTGGCCCAGGCGACACCGCCGTAAAATTCGGCGTGGTGCTCGCGCATCATAGGGTGCGGTTCGTGAGCGATTTGGGCAATTTTGCGCTTGCCGAAATATTTCTTGCCGCCGTGATCGTGAAAAGCCAAGACACCGGGCAGCGGTTCTTGGGCATCCGCCGGCTTCAGAAAAATCGCCTCAGCGCGAGGCCCGGCGGGCGGCTGCCACGAAAGAAGCTCCACGTGAAGATCATCGTATGTAAAGTGGCTGTTGACGGTGACGTCGGGTATGGGGCCGGGGGCCGGCGGAGCCAGCCGCTCAAGCAGGCGCTGTCGGGCCACCTGTCGCCAGCTTTCTACATCAGACCAGCCGTCACGTCGAAAGGAAAAAGCAGGTGGCTCATCGCCTACCAGCGAAGCCGCCCACGCGCCATACGAACCGAGCATTGTTTGAGGCATTGTATTCTCGCTATCTTCAAGGAAGTGCGACAGAAGCTGCGCAACAGCAACGACAATGAAAATCTTTTAGCCCTCACCCCGTCGCTAACGCGACTCCCCTCTCCCTAAGGGAGAGGGGTTGGGGGTG
>JAGRBY010000233.1 GCA_020433835.1 Anaerolineae bacterium
CAAACAAGATTTGCCGGTTAAATCCTCGCAAAATATCGAGAGTTTGCCCGACAAAAAAACATTGTCGGAGTACTAGAGATGAGAGACTATACTGAAATCAGAATGAAAGCAGAATTTTTCAGGTATCTGTTTCGTCATGCCCGCATGGTGTTAGCGGGCATCCAAGCTTGTAGGCCCCACTAGATGCCCGCTAAAAGCATGCGGGCATGACGACCAAAAGTTTCGGTCTCAATCTGTTTTTGGTATAGAGATGGAATGATAGGTGTCTCTAATTTTTAGTCTCCAGTCTCTAATCTCCAGTCTCCGATCTCCAATCTCTCTACTGCTAATTCCGCTACGCATCTTCAGTACGACTGCCCCGCATCGCGAAATAGATCGATTGTGGCTTCGATACTATCGGCGTCACCTTCCAGCACTTGCAGATAAGCCTCGTCGCCGACACGCTGAATATGCGTGAAGGCGTCGATATAGTCCAACGGGATAACAATCGAGGTGGCTCCTTGCCTGACCAGCGCGTTGCCGGCTTCAGATAGGCTGGGCCGAATAGAAACGGTACGATTGATAGGAATGCGACCGGTTTCCTGCAAAACTAGCTTCTGCTGCTGCGAGGCATTGGTTAAAAAGGCAGCCAGACGCAGCCCCACCCGTGTTTTCTCCGCTCCGGCGGCTCGATTAAAGGCAATCACATCCAGCGAGGCCAATGGGCTGGCCGGGCCAATCGCACCGCTCGGCAGTGGCGTTACGCCAACACCATCGCTGCCGATAAGCTCTTGGAACAAAGCCAGAGAGTCCGTAGAGTCGATTAAATAGGCCAATTCGCCGACGGTGAACTTCTCTTCCAGAAATTGCACCTCATCATCAAAAATGATGCCTGGCTGGTCTTGGGCTTCTTTCAGCCACTCGAACCAGTCGACATAGTTCTGTAAATCAAGCTGTACATTGTTATCCTCGCCCAGCAGGCTGGTGCCAAAGGCCTGCGTGCCCCAAAAGGCATCGACAAAGTTGACGGTAATGCCCACCGGTGTTTCATCACTCACTTCATCCAGCAGTTCGTCGAGATTGGATGGGGGGGATGAGGTTAAGGTTTTGTTGTAGTACATAATCGACGTCTTCCCCATAAACGGCAGCGCATAAAGCTGACCTTGATAGCGGACGGCGTTAAGATACTGGCTGCGATAGGGTGTGGTATCGACATCGAAATTATCCAGCGGCTGTAACAGACCAGCTTCAGCTAGGGGGATGATGTGCTGATACGGTAAGCCAATCAGCACGTCCGGGCCTAATCCGGCGGCGGCTTGTTCGGCAAAATCACGGCCGGTGCGCTGGCTGGACTCTAAAACGATAACCACATTGGGATTGATGCGCGTGAACGACTCAATGGCCTGTTCCAGTATCTCTTGCTCGCGCTCACTGGACCAATAGTGTGATACAAATAGGGTTTCTTGCTCGACCTTGCTGACCGCAGGCGTTTCGCCGCTGCACGCTGCCAGCAGTCCGCTGATAATGAGCAGAATCAAGATTTTACAGCTCTGCATTTCGTCTTGCCCCCATGGAGATAATCAAAACGTTTTCTATTGTACCCGAGGGTTGCTGACAAGTTCAAATTAGGCTACCGGACGCGGTTTTTCGGTGGCAAAGTAGTGGGGCATTAAAGGCGACTTTGATCATAAGCCGGACAAGCCGGAAAGAAAAGAATGCTAAAGTTGCTACAGACGCAAAGGACGCAAAAGAGAAGGGTAAAAACGTTTGCGTCTTTTGCGCCCTTTGCGTTAAATTTTCTGCTTAAGAAGGCGATGGATTTTACTGATGCACCGATTTAATGAGATTTTGTTTGAGATCCCACAACGGCTGCGTCAGCGAAACGTGATAGCGGTGGGGATTGATAATCCGCTTAACACCGGGATCGAGTCGGGCCAAATCGCGGCGACGTTGGTCGCGCATAACCTCAATGGGAGGCGATTCGTAAACGGGACGGCCTTCATCCAGCGCGGTGATGAGTAATGGTTCAATTTCAGAGATATTGGCCTGAACAATTTGGCGGCTTTTGCTGTGGTCGGCCGGATGGAAGATGGTGAAGTTATCCATGGTGCATGGGTCTTCATCCTCCAGGCTCATCAGATCGACCGTGGCTAAGCCACGCCGGTCGTACAACCGCCATATATTTTTGTTGCCGGGATTGGGCGTCTTGACCGGATTTTCAGAGATCTTAATTGCCGGCAGCCATTTATCGCCATCTTGTACGGCCACCAACTTGTACACTCCCCCCAGGGCGGCCTCACCGGTGGAGGTGATGAGTTTGGTGCCGACGCCGTACGACAGCCGCTTTAGCATATGGTCGGCGTCCATGTTGTACTGCCGTGCTTCCTGAATAATTTGGGCCGTTATCTGTAAGATGGCCAATTCGTCTAAATCGCTCGATAAGACGATGGTTGTGTCGGGGAAACCGGCTTCGTTCAACAATCTGGCGGCTTGCACGCTAAGGTAGGCCAAATCGCCGGAATCGAGCCGAATACCGACCGGTTGATGACCCCGTTTTCGCAGTTTTTCGAACACTTTAATGGCGTGCGGTACGCCGCTGCCTAAGGTGTCAACCGTATCGACCAACAGCAGACAATCATCAGGGTAAACATCGGCATAGGCTTGAAAGGCATCTTGCTCGCTCATGCCCAGCGCTAAAAAGACTTGAACCATGCTGTGCGCGTGCGTGCCTTTGGGCGGATAGCCCAGCAAATGGGAAATACCCACATTCGAGGAGAAATCAGCGCCGCCAATGAGCGCCGCGCGGGTTCCGGCGTTGGCTCCCTTTTCCTGACCGCGCCGCAGACCAAATTCGAGCAGCAGTTGGCCGTGCCCACTTTGCTGAATGCGGGCCGCTTTGGTAGCAACCAACGTTTGATAGTTGATGTGGTTTAACAGCGATGTTTCCAGAATTTGGGCCACGGCCAGCGGTCCCTTGACGATGGTTAAGGGCACCTGGGCGTGGACAACCCGGCCTTCGGGGATAGCCCGCAGGGTGATACTGTCAAACGTGCCGTGATCGCGCAGCCATCCGAGAAAATCTTCGCCAAAGACCGGCTGATTGGTGCGGTCGGTCTGGCTGCGTAAATAATCCAGTTCGGCATCGGTGATGGTCACTTCTTGCATCCAATCGAGCAGCCAGCCCAACCCGGCACTGATGCAATAGCCGGCCTGGTGCAGTCCGTAGTCCGGATACTTGCGAAAGAAGTGGTCGAACTGAACTTGCTTTTCGTGCAAGCCCATGCGGTAATATAGTTGAGCCATCGTCAACTGATATTGGTCGGTAAAGAGAAATCCTTCAGCAATTCTCTGCTCTGAGTTTTTCATATGTCCTCTTATTGAATAGTGAATGGTTGGGTAAAATACGATGCCCTATCGGAGCGATAGGGATTGATGGTGGGATATTCTATTGTTATCGTGAGGCCACCTGCTCGTTGATGGAGAAACGTCAATACGGAATGGCGGCAAATGAGACGGTCTGTTCGAAAATAGCTGCTTAATATCTGACAGACAGGAAAGCAGCAGCGCCCCGCTTTGGCTTGATATCGTAGTGTTATGGGGAGGGTGATAATGGTAGCGAACGTGAACAACGTTATTTCAACCAGAGAACCAGTGGAATTTAGCTCGATCATGCGCTAAAAATCGCTTAGATTAGTATAGATAGAATTTGGACTGATATCTACAATTATACTATTATGACTTACGCAGTTGGGCGAACGAACAAGGTGACAGTCACTTTTTGATTGAGAATGCACGTCCGTTTGGCCCAAATAGGTCGATTTATCACTGCCAAGTGACTGTCACCTTTTGAACTGCGTAACTCGTAACTATATTAGGGAAACGTCATTCATCCCTTAACAGTATGTGCGATTTTATAATAGGATAGACACCAGGCCTGATCGTAAACTGAATGTATTAGAGTTTATCAGATTTAAGGCGACAGCCACCGAACACCCTAAAGGTGAGGCTGGTTTTGCCGGTTGCGTCCTCTATGGCGTAGCAAAAAGTGACAGTCACCTGTTTCCGATAATGTCTATTCCCTAATCGGGAATATACGCACGAGACTGTATATTGTCAACTTGCCCCGTTATAAGGAGATATTACTACCTTTGCACTTTAAAGAATGCTGGCCAGAAACCAGGGTTTTCAGCGTTAAAAAGAGCGCGGCACTGGGTCCACAAGATGGGATCGATAAATAACGGGTGAAATCAGCCACGAATTACACGAATTTTAGTATCTCATTTGTGTTAATTCGTGTAATTCGTGACCTAAAAGTTTTTTCCTATTATACGGACCCAGTGCCAGCGTTTTTAGCATTGAAAAAAGCTGTGGTTTGTGTGATAATAGGCTTATCAAACTGTTGGAAGAATTACGTTTGATGGTTAATTCAATCGATGTAAAAGTGGCTTTAGATAAGTAGGAGTTAAAATTAGCTCTAAACATGGTTGAGCGGTTTTTGTAATAAACATAGTCCATTTCCTAACCTATTTAGTGTGATTTGTTAGATATTATGCCATCATTAGCATAACCTTCGATATGCTGAGGAGTAATGCCTGTATCAAATCAATCCACCCGCCCCACCTCCCGTCTTGCCGACCGCCTAATCGCCGTCAGGCGGGAACGCTTTGTAGGTCGTGAGGCTGAACTAGAATTATTCCGTTCCGGTCTGCTGGCTGTTGAACCGCCTTTTGCCGTTTTGCACATTTATGGGCCGGGCGGCGTGGGCAAAAGCACCCTGTTGCGCGAGTACGCCCGCATGGCGGCCGAGGCTGATCGTCCGGTGATTTTGATTGATCGAGACGTTGAGCCGTCTCCACCGGGCTTTGGATTGGCGCTGTGTCGATCGCTGGGGTTTGAGGCAAGTGATGCAGACACGCCATTGGAACACTGGCCGGACAAAGCCGTCTTGTTAATTGACACCTACGAACTTCTGACCGTGCTCGATGGTTGGCTGCGCGAAACCTTTCTGCCCCAACTCCCCGCTGATAGCCTGGTTGTCATCGCCGGGCGCAACACGCCTGCCTCCGCCTGGCGCACTGACATCGCCTGGGTAGACCTGACCCGTTTTCTCCCGTTGCGCAATCTCCATCCCGAGGAGAGCCAAACCTATCTGGCCGCGCGTGGCATCCCCGAAGAACAGCACGCTCAAGTGCTAGCCTTTACCCATGGCCACCCCTTGGCTTTATCGCTGGTAGCCGAGGTGATGAGCCAGGGCGATAATCTGACGGCCTTCAAGCCACAGACCGAACCAGACGTAGTCCGGATTCTTCTGGAGCGATTTACCCGAAGTGTGCCCAACCCCCAATTTCGGCAGGCTTTAGAGATGTGCGCCCATGCACCAGTTACCACCGAGGCTCTGCTGGCCGAGGTACTCGGCGCTGAGAACGGACATTTAGCCTTCACTTGGTTACGGGGGCTGTCATTTATTGAGCAGGGGCCACGTGGCCTGTTTCCGCACGACCTGGCGCGGGACGTGTTAGATGTTGATCTACGCTGGCGCAACCCCGATAGCTACCAGCACCTGCACCGGCAGGTACGGCGTTACTTCGTGCGCCGGTTGCAGGAGACTCGTGGCCTTGAGCAACAACAAGCAACCCTTGATTGGCTCTTTTTGCAGCATTACAATTCCCTGGGGAAATCCTATTTAGAATTAGAGTCCTTCGGCAGCCTCTATGCCTTGCCGGCAAAAGAGCAGGATTACCGGCTCATTTTGGATATAGTTCGGCAGCACGAGGGGGAGGTTTCGGCCCAAATTGTTGAGTACTGGCTCCGGCGCCAGCCCCAGGCGTTTACTATCTTTTATCGGACAGATGACCAGCAGCTAAATGGCTTCCTTGCCTTGTTAGACATTGATACGGTCACACCAGAAGACCTGGCGGCTGACCCGGCCCTTAAGTCGGCCTGGACCTTTGCCCGGCGTTATGGGCCAGTGCGGTCAGGTGAGGCAATATCCTACAAGCGTTTTTGGATGGATGGCGATACGTATCAAGTGCTTCCCTCCGCTACCCTCAATATGGTCTCGGCGTTTAGCCTCATGCAGTGGCTCACCCATCCAAAGTTAGCCTGGAGTTTCGCCGCCTACACTGATCCAGACTATTGGCAACCATTGTACAGCTATATCAGCTTCCAGCGCTCGTCTGAGGCCGATTTTGAGATAGATGGGCGGCACTTTCGGGTCTTTAGCCATGATTGGCGGGCTGAACCGTCGCAGGTCTGGCTGGAGGTTATGGCCGAACGAGAGTTGGCAACCGGCCTTGAGCCGGATTTGACCGAAACCACGGTCGTTGCACCTGTGGTGGTCCTGTCCGAAACCGAATTCGCTGAGGCCGTCCGCCAGGCGCTACGCGACTATACCCAGCCCGACCTGCTGGCCGCCAACCCACTCATGCGCTCCCGGCTGGTCATCGAGACATCTGGCCTGGAGAGTTCGTCCGTTGCTCTTCAAACGTTGTTGCAAAAAGCTTCCAACTCGCTTACCGGCAACCCCAAAACTGAGAAATTTTACCGCGCCGTAATCCACACCTACCTGAAACCGGCCGCCACCCAGGAGGCCGCCGCCGAACTGCTCGACCTGCCTTTTGGCACCTATCGCTACCATCTGGCCAAAGGTGTAGAACGCATCACCGAATGGCTGTGGCAGCGCGAGCTCCACGATTTTAAGCCCTAACCTTTGGATTTTGTCCTCTCGAACCAGCAAAATTTCAATATCCCAGGCGATTTTCAACAGAAATTCGACGCGTTTTCGCCTGGAAATTCAACACTCTTTTGCGCTATCGTGTACCTCAGTTCATAAAAATCAGTCCAACGGAGGTACACAAACAATGCAAGCTGAAATAACGTCAATCCAAGAAAGACCCTATGTTTTGGGTCACTCCAAGCATGAATTAGACCGTCTGATTCGTCAGGCTCGCTTTTGGGGTGACCTGACCGAGCACGTTATGCGCCTGGCCGGTTTGAAGCCGGGGATGCGCGTATTAGATGTAGGTTGCGGTGCGGGCGATGTCTCGTTTTTGGCAGCAAGTTTGGTGGGGCCCAAAGGAACTGTTATCGGGGTGGACAAATCGCCCGAAGTCATTGCCATGGCCTCGCAGCGGGCGCAGGCCGCCGGGCTGGCCAACGTTCATTTTATGATCCAGGATTTAGCGAAGTTAACAATTGACGAACCTGTTGATGCCTTGATTGGCCGTTTAGTGCTGATGTATTTTGCTGATCCGGCAGTAATCTTGCGCCGCTTGAGCCGTTTGTTGAAGCCGGGCGGGTTGGTGATCTTTCATGAAATTGACACATCCGCCTCTAAATCTGAACCGATATGTGAGCTTCTTAAAATGGCAGTTAATCGGATAGAAAAAGCCTTCAGCCGTGTCGGAGCCGATAATACGATGGGGTTAAAACTGGCACAGGTTTTTCAAGAGGCCGGTTTGCCCAAGCCGCAAATGATTCAAGGGGCTCGGGTAGAAAATGGGCCAGACTCGGAAGCCTACAATGTCGTTGCCCAACTGACTCGGACCCTGCTCCCGTTGATGGAGCGCACCGGCATTGCTACCGCCGCCGAGGTGGAGATTGATACACTGGCTAACCGTCTTCGAGAAGAGATGGTTGCTCTCAACGCCACATGGGTTTCCCCCTCGCTCATCGGCGCTTGGACGCGAAAAGGAGCATAATCAATGACCCGGCTAAAGCAACCTCTGAATAAAAAAGCGATTGTTATTGGTGGCAGCATGGCCGGGTTACTGGCGGCTCGCGTACTGAGCCAAATGTATGGCGAAGTCATCATTATCGAGAGAGACATCCTGCCTGACGGCGCGAAGCCGCGTAAAGGCGTTCCCCAAGGCCAGCACGCCCATGCCTTGTTAGCCAGAGGCCACGAGATTCTGGAGTCATTGTTTCCTGGCTTAACAGCGTATCTGGTCAATCAGGGCGCGCCGCAAGGCTGGGGGCGATTTTACTCCGGCGGCGGTTTCTTCTGTCGAATTGAAGATGGCCCGCAGGCATTATTCGTCAGCCGCCCTCGGCTTGAAACGGAGGTTCGCACGCGCTTGTTGACCCGGCCCAATGTCCGTATCCTGGAAGGTTGCGATGCCTCAGGTTTGGCAACCACCGAAGATTGTAGCCGCGTTACCGGTGTACGCCTGAGTCGTCGTCAGACCGAAAGTACCCAAGAGACATTATCTGCCGACCTGGTGGTTGATGCCAGTGGGCGCGGTTCTCGCAGCCCAACCTGGTTGGAAAGTTTAGGTTATGCCAGGCCGTAGGTGGAGTTGGTGGAAGTGAAGGTGGGCTATGCCAGCCGCTTTTATCGCCGCGAAGTAACGCACCTTAATGGCGACCTGCTGGTAAATGTGGCTGCCACCCCCAACAACAGACGGGCCGGCGGCATGTTGGCCCAGGAAGGCAAGCGTTGGATTGTCACCCTGGCCGGCTACTTTGGCGACTACCCGCCCACCGACGAAGCAGGTTATCTGGCCTTTGCTAAAAGTTTGCCCATAGCTGATGTGTACGAGGTGATTCGCACGGCCACCCCACTCAGCGAACCTGTTGCCTTCAAATTTCCGGCTAACCAGCGTCGCCATTATGAAAAGCTCAGCCGTTTCCCGGAAGGTTTTTTGGTCATCGGTGATGCCATTTGCAGCTTTACCCCTATTTATGGGCAGGGAATGACTGTGGCCGCTATGGAAGCTCTGGCGCTGCGGGATTGCCTGAATAGCGGCGATGACCAATTAGCCCGGCGATTTTTCAAGCAGGCCAGCAAAATTGTGGATATCGCCTGGAGTATTGCTGCCGGAAATGATTTGAGCTTATCCGAAGCCAAAGCACCATTGCCGTTGTCGATGCGCTTTATCAATTGGTACCTGGGCAAACTCCAAATCGTGGCCTGGTTTGATCCGGTTGTGGCCCTGGCTTTTATGAAGGTAGCTAATCTAATGAAAGGGCCACCGAGCTTGTTACATCCAGCCATTGCCCGGCGCGTGTTATGGAGAAACTTGCGCTCTAGGAAGACGCCCAACTCTATGGAAAGTAGCACTGCTCCCACCTTAACGCGTTACTAGCCTCTCGACTCTTAGCCACAAGACCCGACTTTAATCAGGCCGGGTCTTGTGCATTGAGGAAAGAGTAACCTGTGGTAAATTGTTGTAGTCGAATTGCTGATCTTAGTGTCTATTGAAGATTGATTGGACATCAAAAATACTGTAAAATTGTAACGTCTGTCGCCAACCCGCAATCGGCTAGACTCAAGCATCGAGGAAGTGTTTTTCAATGTGCCTCTCATTGTTGCCTCAGATACCAAACACACTCAACAAGAACAAAGATATTTTGCTTTGGGGCAGATATCGTTGGTTATTTATCGCCTTTACGGTTAGAGATGCTTATAGATAGTCTGAAATAAAGGCTACTGTGAAGGTTACATAGAGTCGCTTCCCGTCAAAAGTGGGCACGATGCGGCTACTTGCTTTCTGGTTTCACAGTTTATTCTTGAGCAAGATGCTTTTTGGTAGTATCGCCCAAAGGCTTAAGCCCGGAGGAATCCAGGCTAGCTCTGATTTGGCCTCAGATATAGGCTCAAAAGCTTATGAAGCACTCCTTAAGGAGTGGTTGTTTATGACAACGACGGCGGCGGTTACCCCCGAAAAGCTAGAGCAAATGCGAGCTACATACGGCAAACACGTTTCGATACTGCCACCAATGACAGTTGCAGCCATCATTGAAGCAGGTGGCTTTGAAACGCCGGTACAATTTTTCCAGGCAGGTCTCTTGCACGCCTGGCATGCCAGATGTGCATCACGTGTTAATGAATGAGTAATGCCGGCTTTATGAATTAAGAAGAGCATTGATTATGCCAGAAATCACAACCCATTACCTGCCCCGGCTGCTGAGGCGTTATTGGAAGATTATGGAGAATTTTCTCTACGAGGTTTAGGGATTATGGGGGTGGCTGCGCTAATTGGATGTATGGTGGTGTTAGGCATGAATATCGTTCTTTAAAGCGGGCTAGATGGGATCGAGGCTCGGCCTCTTACAATCTTGACC
>JAGRBY010000234.1 GCA_020433835.1 Anaerolineae bacterium
ATTGCATCACCTCGCTTTTTAATGCTTCACGTTGGGCGCGTAGGCTTAACCGGCCTTGCTCTTGCAGCATCTTAAGTCTGTGCGCTCTTTCGATCACTTCCAGATCGGTTACGTCCTGAATCCGGTCAAGTGCGATCAATGCCTTACTCCGGTCGTGTTCAAATTTGGCCCCAGCTATCTCGACATCCAGATCGGCTAACTTGTCACTCTTGCGGACTTGAACCATATCCATACCAGAATTAAAAATAACCTTGCGGAGATTGTCTAAAGTAGTGACAAGCCGGTCTAAACTTTCGGAAAAGGTAAACAACAAGTGAGACAAAACCCACAACACGAACAGGGTAAGAAATGTCCAAAACAGGATGATTAAAAAGAATGTCATTTTGTCACCTGCCCGTTTAGGTATCTTTTAACTGTCCGTTCTGTCACATCCAAATTGTCCGCAATGTCACCAACGGACAAACCTTCTGACAACATGGACAATGCTTGCTGTTTTCGTTCCTCCGCTTGTGACTGTCTTTTGGCGGTTAAGTCTGTCATTTTTTGGACATTTCGAGGAAATGTCTCCGAAATGTCATCTTTTAGCGCGTCACGTTCGACCTTAAGTGTCTCAACTTGTCCGACTATTTTGTCCAGCTCTGTCACCTTGTCTTGCAGTTCTCCATTAACCGTGTCAATTTCTGATACAAGATTGTCAATGGTTTTGATAAGGCCGGCGCGTTTTGTGTCCTGCTCAACTTTCCATATCCAAGTTTTGAACGCTGCGTAAAGGAAGATCGGCGGCAAGGCAACAACGGCTCTTGTCAGTAGGTTGTCATTTGGTGCGTGTAAAACATTGAAGCCAACTGATAACACGGTACAGGTGATAATCATTGGTTGTAGGGCGCTGTTTTTGTAGCCGTCCAGTTTGGCACTCAACAGCACCAGGGAGAAGATAACAACCGCCGATTCTGTCACGAGCGGCCAAAGGGCTGCTAACCAGCCATAGCCCGAATCGACGGCCACAGCGTACATACCGGCAAAACTGAGGATAAAAGAGCCTACAGCCAGGAATACTAACATGCTGCCTGTCCAACTTTCGATTCTATTAGCTGTCATTTCGGCCCCCTATAGCTTTAAGTTCGGCTAACCACTTCTGATGCTGTTCAAGATTGCGCTTGGCAAAGTCCAGCCGGTTTTGATGACGTTCCACTTCCTCTTGAATGATCGTGACTTTGCGCTCTAACCACTTGATTTTTTCCTGGTTGCTCATTGCCATACCTCAATTAGTTTAGAATCGCGCGGTAATCTGTGGACTGTAGCCAACCCAAAGTCAACGATCATTCCGCTCTTATCGGCTTCTAAAATCCTACCAATAGTGCCAGCCGGAATAACAAAGCCGGTTATAACGGAGCGTAGATCAACCGCTGCACGGACAGTTAATAGATCGTCTTTCGTGAGCCAGGTTGCGCCCTGTTCGGTTAATTGGCCGATTGTTTCAAGTACATTGTTTTTCATCGCTGGCCCCCGTTGCTCACTGCTGGGTTGCTCATATTCTGTTTTAGCTCTTGCTTAACGGTTTTGACAATCCGCTTTATGAGGGATTGCCGATGGGGTTTTTGTGGGGTAAAATTTTGGTTAGACATTGCACATAGCTCCTTATGTGTGGTGTTAGAAAGCGCGTCAAGGTGCGAACTTGGCGCGTTTTCGCGTTTAATTAGCTTTTACTTTCGGCTTTTCAACTTCCCGGCGCATCGCTTCACGTTCTAAGATGTAACGCAATTGTGCGCTTATAGTTCGCTCATCATCTGTGGCCCATTCCCTCAGTAAGGTGTCAAGGCGTTTTGTGATGACATAAGAACGGGTGATTTGTTCCTGCATAGATTATCTCCATTGCATTTTGTATTAAATCAATACTAATTGGTATTAATAATACCATAGTAGTTATTGATTGTCAATACTAATAGGTAAATTTTCAATACCTGTAGCTTTAGGTTAAAATGGAGTTATGACTAACAAGATCGGCTCTTACCTTACAGACGAATTAGAACAACGTGGGTGGTCACATTCTGAATTAGCCCGTCGCGCTGGGGTTGCTCAAGTTACCGTTTCTTTAGTGATAGCCGGTAAACGTAATCCCGGCTGTGACTTCTGTATTAAGATCGCTCAAGCGCTAGGCGAAAGTCCCGAAAAGCTCTTGAGGCTTGCCGACATCTTACCGCCCGCGCTGGGTGATAACGCCACGGTTCAAGAAATAATGGATACCCTCAAACAGTTACCAGAACAAGAACAAGAGGAAGTGTTGAAGTATGCAAAATTTCGTCTCCAACAACAGAAATAACGCCCCCGGCCTAGGCCAGCGGATTTACCGGCGGCTCTGGCTCCCAGACCGGGGGATCGTTAACTAGTGGGTAGCTGCGCGGGTTGCTTTGCGCTGTTGATTGTAGTTGTAGTTTCTGATCGCTGCGTTTGCATCATTCTGGAGCGCGGTTAGTCGCCTCTCAGCGCGTTTCAAAACTTCCTCAACTGCTAGCCCGTTAACCATTGCCAGCCGAGCAAGCTCAGTTACAGGATCGTCAGAGTTAAACAGGATAGTATCTAACCGCTGTTCTGTAATCGGCTCCCGTGCCTCTTGCAATGCTTTGGCAATCTTAGCTTTAATAGGTTGTATTTTTTGTAATTGTTCTTCCCAAGGTAACATTTGATTTACTCCTTATGTTAAAAGTTTATACTCAACTTCGCTCAGCAACCTGCCGCCGGCGGTCGCCACTTCTACTAAATCAATCGACCATAATTTGTCGATGTCCTTCACTTTTTTGTACCATCGTCCGCCATGCTTGAATGTCTCCGCATCGACCTTGTAATGACCGCTGACCGCTTGCGATGATAGCGTGTTTTCAATAGCACGCTGCATAAAATCGCTTGCCGTCACATCAGAAGCCGGATAGAGCAACCCGACAACGCCCTGTAAATCCTCCGACCAGGAAAAACCGCGTGCATACCCGATTAATGGTGAGCGCCCTTCATGCCCAATTAATACCGGCGTGTTATCCCATTCCCCCATTTTTCGCTTGAACAAACTCACCGGGTAAATTGAGGCTTCAAAACCTGTTCCCTCTACATTGCGGTTTATGATGTACCGGCCAAATATGCCCAGCTTTCGACAATGGGCCGGGCCACCACATAGCCGGAATGGAAAAGCCAATTTAGGATCGATCATTTTCGGTTCGTGATTGTGGTATCCGTTCTTGTACACGTTTGCCCTTTGCTTGGTGGTTCAATTTGCCCGCCTATATGGTCAACTAATCGAACCGGCGGTTGTTTGAAATTTATCCCTTCTCGGATGAGCCGCTTAATTGCGCGGCGTTGTATCTCAGTAAATCGCATAATGCCTCCTTTTGAATATGCTATGCCGTTCTGGTTTGTATGTGCCGATGTCAATATCTTCTATTGTGGTTCCGGCGGGTGGTGGGCCGCTGCCTTTTTGCTCCGCCTCACAGACAGCCATTGCCAGCGCTATAGCCGCGTCAATCTTCTTTGAAGCCGTGTCTTTAATTAACCTTATCCCGCGTGGAGTTTCTTTCGCCTTAGCGTTTAGGACATACTCTCTCAAGTCACTTGCGCCAGAATAGACAGACAACCGCGCTTGCTTAACCACATCGAATAAGGTGTTACCGGCTTCAGTTAGCCGTGAAGTTGACTGTATAAACTCTGTGACCGTAATGCCTTTTGTTTGTAATCGCTGCTTGATATGAAGGAATTGAGACGGATCGCCGCATAATGTTGCTATGCCGTAGGATTGCCACAACTCGACAAGATAGTCCTCAACAGCTTGTAAATCCACCTCTTTACCGCTTACCGGCTTCCACACCCGATATGGGCCTAACTTTAATTCTTTGTCCTCACGATACACTGAGACAACAGCGGAGTGATCGCGCTTCACGCCGATGTCACAAGCCACATACAATCTAACCGCCTTGCTTGGCCCTGGTACTCTGTAAGAGGTATCGACAAGTGCGTCCCATTGTTCGGGTAGAATGAAAGCATCCTCACTTGATGCCCACTCATTTAGATGTAAGCGCCTGTAGGTTCCCGGTCTGAGGGTGTCTTTTTGTTCTCCGTAATACTCGACGCGCTCCGCCTCAGTACCACGCCAACAACGGCGCTGGGCGTCCTCACCTTGGTGAATGTATGAAAGCTGTTTACCCTTGCGGTATATCGGCCATTCATCACTAACACGCTGGCCGGATAAGCCACGATCCCAAACACGCTGCAAGAGGTTGCTTTCACCCTCAAACCCCGCGTAACTGTCGATGATACGTAGGCAATCGATTAATGGAATGGGGGTTAGCTCTTCAAAAAGGCGCTCTCCTTCTTCGTACTTGTAGCCCCATAATTCAGAAAATGAGACAGTAGCAAAGTTAGCGCCCGCCGCTCCGCTTGCGTCCATCGGTAGGCTAACAATGCGGCTGTCTGTGGGTGTAAATGTGATTGTGTCCTTCGTAATCTTGGTGTATCGCTTAAGTACCGGGTGGCGCTTAACCATTGCCGATATTTGATTAAATTGCAGCTCTTCAGCCTGTGATTGATCATTGCCGACTACAAAATGAACGCTTGGAATAGTGAGCCAACGGTAAGCCACCAGGATACTGTTTAGCGTGGTTTTACCGGCTTTTTTGACTGTTGACAGCATCAGCGTGCTAATATGCCCACGCTGGGCAATACACGCGCCCACTGTGGCCTTTTGCCAATCGCTAAATACAACCGGCTGTCCATCCTCTAAAATCCATCCATAATCATTCTCAGCCCATCCTATCGGCCCTAATCGCTGCCATTCGCTAATGAGTGTTAGTATCGACATTGCTGTCCCTCGCGGCTTCTATTGCGTTTATGGTGCTATCTTCTTCAGTATCCTTAGCGCTGTCCCATTCCTTGTTGGCTGAATTAGTGGCGTAGATGAACTGCTTAATGTAACCGTCTCGTTTCTCATCATTGCCCGCCTGAGCGTGCTTGACGATTTCAAGCCACAATAGATCGCTTACCGCTTGCAGACGAAAACGGTTACGCTGTCTTATCGGCTCCATTCCTACCGCCTCATGCTCTTCACGTATGGCTAATTCAGCCTCACGAGCCGGGCCGGTAAACTCGTCGCCGTGCTGTAGCGCCTTAACCGCTCGTGATATGCCGTGTTTTTCGGCTGCATTGTTACCGCTGCCAAAGCTGTGTTTGTTTTTCTTTCGTTCGTAGTGTGTCATAACTAACCTTGAATATGTGGATAAAACGCTGATTTACCTTATTTTTTAAGCCTCAATAGTGCCTGAAATGTGCCTATTTTGGCCTATTTTACGCTGTTATGTCTACAATCTGCCGGTTTTACTTCGCCTAGGCTTAGTTATCCGAAGTAAAGCCTTATCTCTTCATAGCATCAAGCCGGTTAACATAAATGCCGTTTCTAGCTTTGGCGGCTTCATTCGGCTGTAATGATTATGTCTAGTCATCCCTAACATTGTTTAATTGTTTAATCTGTTTAATCCATTGTTTAACACTAAATAAACAGTTTCCTATGTATTGTTTATTTAATCCCCCCCCCTCTTTAGAGGGGGGATTAAACAATAGGCCGGTAAATAGAAGAACAGGTTAGACGGTATGGTTAATTTGATAGAATTTTGCAGCGCCAGACTTATTCATTGTTACAGCGTGTTCGTTCTCTAGCTCTCTTAGCGCCGAAATGATATTGTTCCGGCCTACACCGTCGATACTGTTAACAATATCGGTTTGGTTCATCGGCTCACCATTCCGGCCTAGTGTGTCGAGTATTACCGGCTTGGCTTTTTCAACCGCTGTTTGTTCCTCATTCAGTTCAACCGTGCTGGCCTCTAACCACTGGACATAGGCCGATTGGCTGTAATGCTCCGCTTCAAGTTCAAAATAGAGTTTAGGGAAGTACTCAGCATCCTTTTGCTTGTAGCACTCAATCTCGCCTTTGCCATCGGCGTTCATCCTAACTTGGATAATCGTATCCATTGCCCCATGCAATGCCGACGATCCCCGGTAACTATTCCCGGCTTTGGTGCTGTGGTGAACAAGTAGCACGGTTGCTCCTAGCCCCTCAACTATCTGTTTAGCGGCTGCGAGGATTAAACCGGCGTCTTTGGCGTGGTTCTCATCGGCTCCCCTGGTGGCTGCGTGAAGCGTGTCGATAACTACCAAATCGGGCGACTCGCCTTGCTCCGCCAACTCGACAACAAAGGTACTGACAAATTCAGCCGAATTATTATCGAACAACTGAGGTACATTACAGTAAACCTGTAGGGCTAAACTATCGGGATTAACCTTGTGCCGGTTAATGGCTGCCATAAAGCGGTTCCTAAGGCCGCTTACACCTTCACCCGCGCAATAAGCCACGCGTAGCGGTCGTGTAACCTCAAACTTACCGGCGTATGGCATCCCGGCGGCTCCGCTGACAATTAGATCAATAGCTGCGAACGTTTTACCCTTGCCGCTTTCACCAAAAATCATTACCAAGTCACCAGCGCCGATAAAATCACCCCATAGCCATTGTTTAGACGGTAGGTTAAACAGTTCGGTTAAACTAAGCGGTTTGAACACACGTTCCGGCGGTTCTACCTCAAGATAGGGGGCGTTATCCACGCGATTTTGTAGAGCCTGGGCTATTTGTCCATCCTGCAAGCCTGCAAGCCTTTTTCGCTCTATCCAGTCGCTAACATCCTCTTTATCAGCATTACTCCAACCACCTAACGCGGGCGTGATGACCTTCACACGACAACCAGCCGCCAACAGTTCCGGCGCGTCTTTTTCCGTCCGATCCTTGCCTGCCTGGTCGTTATCCTCAAGAATGATAACTTCCCGCCCGCTTAGGTCGTCTATGAATTTGCCGATACTATCACTTGTGCTTGGTTTGGTAGTGGCGATAAAACCCAATTTCGTGAGGTTATCAGCGTCTTTTTCGCCCTCGCAGAAGTAGATAGGAATATCCGGCCCGCTCTCAACAATTGCTGAAAGGTTGTATAGCGGTTCCTCTAGCTTTCCGGTCCCCTTCTCCCATCCGTTGCCGTTGCGGTGCTGCCAACGAAATGTTTTATCTACAATGGCCCCGGTGCTATCCAAAACGCGATATTTTATCTTTTTGAGTTCGTCTGTGTAGAGGTATTCAGCAATAGGGGCGCTCCAGTCTATTTGTCTGTCCTTTGGTTTTTTACCGTTACCGTTCGGAGTGACTTCTATTGCAGTAGGATCGAGCCGTTTCATTGCCTCTTCAAAGGTAATATCCTCAACCCACTGCATAAATTCGATCACATCTTCGTAGCTCGTATGGCACTTTCTACACTGGAACGCTTCTTCGGAAACTGTAAAACGATCTTTCCCGCCACATTTGGGACAAGGCCCGCGTTTCCACTTTGTATCCTTATCCGTAAGTGTAGTGTACTTAGCGGCTACGTCTCTAAGGTCGTATTTTTGCTTAACCTGGTGCGTGTGGTATTGCTCGCTCACTTCTCAGTCTCCGCTATCATCGCCGCGATCAAATCGCTGGCCTGTCGCTTCGTGAGCCGGTTTATGGTGACATAGCGCGGAATACCACACGCCAATTTAAGCCGCTGGTATGCCTGTTTGCCGATCCTATTCATCAGCTTGACGATTGTATCAGCTTGTTTGGTGGTTCGTGGGTCATCCCTCATCGGCCATTCTCCAGCCCGGCCAGCGCTCGCCAGGGAACGCAGATACAAGCCGAGTGATCTTCTCTTTATGGAATTGCGGCGCTGTTTGCAGTTCGTCCGGTATTGGGACAATCGCGTCGATGTATAGGCCATCCGGTTCAACTCGCAAGGTGGCGCGTAAGTTGGCGACATAGGCCAGCGCTTCAACAAGGGTTAGGTTACAGATTTTCATCGCTGCCCCCGGTCAATTGCTCGTGAACCTCTAACCATTCCTCGTAGGCATCGATCCACACATCATCACTCTGGCAGGTCTGTAATACCTCGTCTAACTGTTCCAGCCTAGCCCGCAATGTTTGACGCTGGTTGCTCTCTGGGCTAAAATATAACGAAAGAGCAAAATTCTTTTGTTGTGAACCGCCGCCGCTCTTAGCCTTTAGCCCGCCGTCACGCGGGCTTTTTTTATTGTTACTCATTTCGTTTTTGCTCCTGGGGCTGTTGTCGTTTCTGTTGTTGCAAACGTCTATCCCGGCGGCTGATCAACAATCGGTAGATTTGGATTATCGAGGAACTAGCGGCTTGGTTCATTGCGCGCCTCGTTTTCGGTTAATCGGATGGGTTGGAGTAGACCCAATTTTTCAAGAGACTGTCTAAGCATTAAGGCGGCTTGCATCCTAACGTCTCTCTTTTCCATTTGAGCTAATATGCTTAATGCCTCTTGCTCTTTCCCTTCTAATGGAATTGTTAATTTTGCCATTGGTATAACTCCTTGGAATCAAAAAGGCTTACTCTATCTACTCCTAGAGTAAGCCTTTTTGACCGAAGTTATCGGTAAGCTATCGGTAAGCTATCGGTAAGTTCATTTAAAGAGGATACCTAATTCTTTCCGGTCATTATCAATTGTGTCTAACGATACTCCGAACTGTTCTGCTAAGTGCATAGGTTCGATTTTGCCGTCCAGCAAGTCTTGACGTAGTTTCCATATCTTCTTCCGGCGTTTTCTCACATCGGGTCGTTTTCCAAAATTTGGTTCTTTTTCGACATTGTTGATATTTGCCTGCTCCGCCCCATTGCCCGTGTTTTGCTCTAGTTGTCCCCCCCTGGGTTTTGTATATGGATCATAAAGTCCCAAGCTCTCTAAAAAATATGGGTCTTCGCAAAACCTCAACTCGATTCCAAAGGTTTCGTGCAACTCTTTGATTATCATAAAAATCAATTTGTATACTTTTGGCGATTCCCACATCAAGGTAACAAAAGCCTTGCTGCCGCCGCTAATCTCTGCACTCAATGCCGTGTCACCATGTATCGGCGGGTTTTCGCCAAGGCTGTACGCTTTCCCCACAAACACGGCGCTCAGACTCCACGGTTCATTCTCCCTATCGGGACGAGGCTGCCCAATCCCATACGACCAGCCAGTATCACTAATCCAATGTGAGGCACAAGTAATAAAATCCTCTCGTGTGCCGTGAACGTACATTTGTATTTGTCCCATAAAAAAACCGCTCCTATTTGCCTAGAGCGGTAGGGTAGCGCATAATATGGCTGTCAACCTACCGCCGCTATGGGGTTGACCATTGCCTCAGATGTGACAGCATCGTGAGGCTTTCCCTTATTATAGCACGTCTGTGCTGAAAATGCTTACAGTACAAAGGTTTTTATAAATGCAAAAGGAAAAACCGTTCTTAGTTGAAGACAACCATTGGTGGTTCAGCAGCCGTACGCGTGCGCTGAATACCGTGATACAGTCTCTTATTCCTCAAAAACCTGCCCTGAAGCTGCTCGATGTGGGCTGCGGAGCGGGTAATATGATTCATCATCTCAGCAAATACGGCCAGGTAAAGGGGTTGGAGATTGATCCGCGCCCGGTAGCCATGGCCCGCCAGCGGGGCTATGACGTTGATTTATTTGATGTGACCAAGCAGATGCCGTTTGATGAAGCTACCTTTGACGTGATTACCGCGCTTGATGTCATCGAGCATAACGAGGATGACATGGCTATTCTGGCCGACAGTTATCGGGTGCTGAAGCCGGGCGGGCATATGGTTATTACGGTGCCGGCCTTTATGTTTCTGTGGACCCATAATGATGATATTAATGCCCACGTCCGCCGCTATACAGCTGATGAGCTAACGGCCAAGCTGTCTAAGACCGGCTTTAAGGTACGGCGGGTGACCTACAATAACTTCTTTGTCTTTCCGCTGGCGGCAACACTGCTGATGCTGCGGCGTTCGACCGGAGCCAAGACGGAGTTGGCCTCGCACCACATGGATGAAGACGAATACCAGGTCGAAATGGAACCGGCCTCGCCGCCGGTTAACGCCGCGCTGACGATGGTCGGTAAGGTTGAGGCGGGTTTAATTCGAC
>JAGRBY010000235.1:0-4239 GCA_020433835.1 Anaerolineae bacterium
CGGTTGACGGCGTTGGTCAGCAGATGGTACTCCTGCCGCTCGAACAGCGTCTCAAGCTGCTGCATGGCTTCCTTGCCGGGAAAGGCCCAGTAGCTTTCGATGGGTTCCAGCAGTTCAAAGATATCCTGAATCTGCTCACGATGTTTGGCGGTGTCCGCCTGACTCTTATGCTTTTCTTCCAGATGCTTAACCGCCTGTTTGAGATTGTTCCAGGTATCGGTTCTAAGCTGCGAGGCGTTGTAGTGGCGGCTCAAGCCATTTTTGGGTTTTGTGTTGGTTTTATCTGTCATAGATTTCTCCTTTGATGATAGCTGTTAGCCGTCAGCGGTTAGCTGTTAGCTAAGGAATGAGAATGAATTAACGTTTTGTCGGGTAATTTGTAATTGGAGATTGGTAACTGGTAACTAGTAATTGGTAATTGGAGACTGGAGATTAAATTAGCCATTATGTTTTACGTGAGGAGTAAGGAGTAGGGAGTAATCGATTTTTTCCCTATTTCTTACTTCTTACTCCCTACTCCCCGGTATGTACCGCCGAAACGACCCCTTCCCCATTGAAAATGAGGATTTCTCCGTCCGAAACGTCCCCTTCTCCAACAAAAACGAGGCCTTCCCCGCTCAAAATGAGGCCTTCTCCATTGAAAACGAGGCCTTCCCCGTCCAAAATGACCCCCTCCCCGACAAAAATGACCTCTTCCCCGTCTAGAAAATGGTTCCTACCGCCGAAAAGTGACTCCTACCGACCGAAAAACGATTCCTACCGTCGAAAAACGACTCCTACCGACTGAAAAACGATTCCTACCGCAAAAAAATGGTTCCTACCGCCGAAAAACGATTCCTACCACAAAAAAATCATTCCTACCGCCGAAAAATGACCTGTACCGACTGCCGAACCGTTCGTACCATCGCCGAACCACCTGTACCGACTGCCGAACCATCCGTACCACCGCCGAACCACCTGTACCGGCCGCCGAATCATCCGTACCATTGCCGAATCGTTTGTACCGACCGCTGAACCGTCTGTACCGTCGCCGAACGGTCCGTACCGACTGCCGAATGGTCCGTACCGCCGCCATACCACCTGTACCGCCCGCCGAACGATTTGTACCGATCTCTGAACCACCTGCACCGCCGCCAAATCGCCTGTACCGCCGCCAAATTGTTTGTACCATCGCCGATTTGTCTTATTTAGCGACCTCGTCGATGGTACAAGATTACGACACTGCGGGACGATAGGCAGAGAAAAACAGCATTAGGGGAATCCGTTTGCGGCGGGCATAGGTTGCCTCATTCGTAAAGAGAGCCGGTCGAGGTTTAGACTCTCGAACTTCATCGACTTCAAATCCGGCTTGCCGCAGCGCCATGAAATAATCCTCAACCGTGCGATGATATTTTATGACATCGCCGCCCATCCAGTGGGTTTTTCGTGTGCCGATCTCAAAGTAGTCATCAACAATCCAGTGTTGGCGTGGACCGTCCGTTTGCCAGGCTCGGTCACAAGATGTAATGACGGGATGCTCAACGGAGAAGATAAATCGGCCCTTATCAACCAATGCCTGGAACACGTTGGCAAAAACGGGTTTTATGTCCTCTACGTAATGAAGAGCCAGGCGCGAAATAACCAGATCAAACTGGTGGGTAGGATAGTTCCATGCTTCAATCGTTGCTCTCTCCACTGCTCCCGATGTCCCGGCTAACATGGCTTGCGCCAAAGCGATCATGTTGCGTGAACCGTCAATCCCCACATAGGAGCGACATCCTTGCTGTAAGGCTTCGCTGCCGAATTGGGCATTGCCGCAGCCTAAATCAAGAATACGTAAATCGGTAAGATCGCCGATTAAATCATCAAGAATCGGTTTCTCCAAAACATCATTAGGGCTATCATCGCGTTTTTCGCGTCGAGCCATATAGGTGACGAAAACCACATCATTGTCATAGAACTCAGGTCCGTTTTGTGCCATAACACTACTCTTTTGAATTCTACCTCACCATATCCCCACCTCAGCGTTAGCCTCACTCGCTCCCGGCCATGGCGGCATTGTGGCGATGATGAACTTGAGCGGCACATCCCCGGTGTTGCGAAATTGAAACGTCGTATGCACGGGGATAACCAGGCTCGTGCCGGGAGTGACCACGGTGGGTTGATCGTTGTTGAGGCCCTGGCGGTAGACTTCGCCTTGGCCTGCAACAAAGTACCACAACTCCTCGATTGTTTTGTGCGACACCGCCTGTGACGTAGCCCCGACCGGCAGCACACATTGACACAGTCCACCTTTCGATCCGCTAGCTAAAAGGTATATTTCAGAGCCATCAGGCGCGAGGTTGTCGTATTTGTCTTTGAGTTGAACGGGATCGGTGTTCATCAATCGTGTAACTTCGCCCCTTTGGTGACCTTATCAACGATCTTCTTCTCACCACGCAGGGCAATCCCCACCAGAGGCAAATCTTCTGACGCATAGCGGGCGACGGTTTCGCGATTGGCTTCATCAAAGCCGGTTGAAAACATATCTTCAATATATACGGCCAGAGGCAGGTCTTGCGCTGTCGCTCTATTGAGCATCGTTTTCAGCTTGGCGCGGGTGGTCTTCATGATCATGATGGGTTGAATGCATAAAGGCGAGTAACTTTTGCCTGAGGCATCTTGATAAGGTTGTCCGATCAGCCCCTCATTGGAGGCGATAATGCCCGATGTCAAAAAGGCAGTCACGTTTAATTTTTGCCAGTTCGCCAAATCTTCATCAACGACGATGACAATTTTTGTGTCAAAATTCATTTATACACCTACTTCAATGCATCAGCCTTACCGTTATCCGGTTGAAAAACCTTTTTGTAGCGCGTGGGCTTCAACAGCGGCCCTAACGAGTCAAAATGCTCCGACCGCGCTCCGTTTTGATAGATGGGAAATTCCGTTGGCCGGTCGCGGAAGCTTTTGAGCACCTGGCCCAGCCGCATCATGCCAAGCTCGCGGCTGCGGCGCACGCGATCCAGATCGACTTCGATGGGGATCATCTCCTCGCCGTTGCCGGCCTGGTGGATGACGGCACCTTCCGGCCCAACCACAATCGAGCGACCTACGCCGCCGTCGCCAACGCCGTTGATGTCGAAGATATAGCACTGCTGCTGTACGGCCGTGGCGCGGGCAATCGACAGCTCAACATCGCGGTCGACGGTCGGCGTCATTGAGGGATGCAAAATTACCTCTGCGCCCATCGAGACCAGGGTGCGGATTGTTTCGGGAAACCACATATCGTAGCAAATCGACATGCCGAAGCGGCCCACATGCGGCACATCGAAAACCATAAATTCATTCCCCGGCGAGACGCCTTCTTCGTAGGGATAAAACGGAAACATCTTGCGATAGCGGCCCACTATTTCGCCGTGCGGGTTGATGACCGGGGCCGTGTTGTAAACCCGATCGCCGTCTCGCTCGTAAATCGAGCCGGGGATGAGCCAGATATGATGTTTGGCCGCCAATTTTCGAAAGGCTTCTTCGGCAGGGCCTTGAAGCGGTTGGGCCTTGGAGGCCAAAGGACCATAGACGGCCAGTTCGCTGAACAGAACCATCTGAACCCAGGGGTAGATGGCCATCAGCGTATTAAGTTTGTACCGCATGGCTTCCAGATTACTTTCCAGCGTCGAGTAGACGCGCATCTGGATGCCGGCAATGGCAAAGGGTGTCATCGTGTTTTCACTTTCAGGGAGTCTGTTTGATGGTCCACAGATAGCCACAGATTACACAGATAAAATTAAATTTGATGAAAATCTGTGAATATCGGTGCGCATCTGTGGACCATATCAAAAATAATGTAAATATTAAACGGAAGCGGCCAGCGCGCGCTCGAATTTTTCAAGCCCTTCATTGATTTGGGACTCGGTTACGACCAGCGGCGGAATCCAGCGGATGGTATTGGCATAGGTTCCGCACGATAACAGCAGCAGATGGCCATCTTCAAAGGCGTGCCCCAGCACCGATTTGGTTATGGCCGGGGCGGGCTGTTTGGTGTCCGGATCGGTAAACTCACAGCCGACCATCAACCCCAGTCCGCGCACGTCGCCCAAGACTGGATAGCGGCCTTGTAGTTCGGTTAGGCCGTCCATCAACTGCTTACCGCGAACAGCAGCGTTTTCGACCAGACCTTCATCTTGGATAACCTTGATCGTGGCTTCGACCGCCGCGCAGCCCATCGCGTTGCCGCCGTAGGTGCCGCCGTGCGTGCCGGTTTGCCACTTGCTCATAATC
>JAGRBY010000235.1:4260-9953 GCA_020433835.1 Anaerolineae bacterium
TGCCGGAAATGGGGAAGCCGCTGCCCATGCCTTTGGCCATCACCATAATATCGGGCTTGACGTTGGCATGTTCGTGGGCAAAGAATTTGCCGGTGCGACCGAAGCCGCTTTGCACTTCATCGGCGATGAGCAGGATGCCATGCTCGTCACAAATGCGGCGCAGCCCTTGCATAAATTGGGCCGGCACGGGGATGTATCCGCCTTCGCCCAGTACCGGCTCGATGATCATCGCGGCGGTTTCTTGCGGGGCAGTTTGGCCGTGCAGCAGTTGGTCTAACTCTTGCAGGGCAAAATGGCTCACTTGCTCATCGTTCATGCCGTAGCGATAGCCGTAGGGGAAAGGCGCGACAAAGACGCCGGCCGGCAGCGGTTGGTAATCGACGCGGTAGGTGGTTTTGGCGGTGGTCATCGCCATCGTTTGGGCGGTGCGGCCATGGAAACTACCTTGAAAGACGATGATGTTGGATCGTCCGGTGTAGTGGCGAGCCAGCTTAACGGCACCTTCGACGGCTTCGGCCCCGGAGTTGGATAGAAAGAAGGTATCCAGATGAGGCGGGGTTACTGCGTTAAGCTGTTGGGTCACGCGAACCAGTGGCTCGTGAAAGTAGCAGTTGACCTGGGCGTGCATAATTTTGGCAGCTTGCTCTTGAACAGCTTTGACCACGGTCGGGTGGCTGTGGCCGGTGTTCGTTACGCCAATACCGCTGGTAAAATCGAGAAACTGTTGGCCGTCGGGGCTGTAGACGTAGCTACCTTCGCCCCGCTCAACCACTAAATTGGTGATGCGTCCCCAAACGGGTGCAATATGAGAAAGATCGTAACTCATTACAAACATAACTCCTTATTTCAAGCTAAATGCGAATTAACACTATAGTTCTTTACACGTTTTATTTTAATGTGGGTGCATATAATATTTGTGGAATTAAAATGAGAATAGCGTTTAAATCTAGAGATAGTTGTGATACTTTTTACACAAACGTGGTACAACGCAGATTACGTGGTAAGTGCCTTGCCTGCCACATGAGATACACCGAAGTAATTTCGCATTTTTTCGGCTAAGGTTTGCGCTAAGTCATCCGGATCTTTATCACCCAAGATAACCTGCCCTCCCGCCATGGAGCCATGACCGCCGGCTACCCCTTGTTCACCTACAATTGTCTGAACAAATTGACCGGCCCCGGTTGTGCTTTGCGTTCGTACCGAAATAATAAAGCGTTCTTTGTGGGTGCCCATACATACAACCCACTGCACACCTTTCATACGCAGCAAAAAATCGGCGGTTTCGGCGGTTAGGTCAGGATACTGCATAGGGCCAAGATACGAAATGACGATATTATTATAAATACGGGCTGCATTGAGCGCTTCGGTCAAGTTTTTGAAGTAACTGACGGGAACTTGCGCGCGTTCAATTTTCAGCAGCGCCTCCAGGTCAATCTTAGGTAAAAGATAACAGATAGCTTCCATATCGAGCGTACTGGTGCCCCGTCCCAAACCCATGGTATCGGTTTTGATGCCGTAAAAAAGAGCTGTCGCTATCAAAGAGGGCATATCAACATCGGCCTGGCGAAGATACTCGGTCATAATGCTCGATGCAGCGCCGACATTAGGGCGAACATCAATAAAATCAACAGGGGTACCATTAACACGGTTTGGGTGATGATCGATCACGATGGCAATTTCAGCATTAGCGGGTAATGCATTGTTGCCGGTACCGGGTTGGGTATCAACCAAAGCAAACGGCACACACGGTTCTACCTGGGCGCGAGACAGGCGGTAAAGGGGAAAGTTCAAATATCGAACGAGCGCTTTATTTTCGGCTCGGCCAATAATCCCCCGATAAACTATAGCGCACTTTATATCAGACTTTTGGGTTAGTAAATAACGTAAAGCAACGGCGCTGGCAATGGCATCGGGATCGGGATTATTGTGTGGCAAAATTGTGATTTCATGCACTCCCTGCACCGCTTTAAACAACGCATCAAGACGCTTTTCCAAAGTAACGAGCCCCCCTCCTTAATAACCTCTACCTCTTTACAATAGAAAGTCTGGTCTTAACTTTCTTTGCTAGCCCAACTTTTCAAGCAAATCTTATATGTAACTATTCAGCCGAAGATTACATCGCCAATTATGATGAGTTAGTTAAGCGTCTTTATTGGGTAAAACGCATTTTCCCCTTAACCTTCTCCCCTGTTACTAGGCTCAAAACAGGCTTTGTCTCTGTCTTATTTTACGCCAACTGTACCTGATAGCTGAACAGTTACGATAGATAAATTGTTAACCGATCTGACTATTTCAAACAAGTATACTAGAAATCAACAAGAAATGCCTAAAATTAATGATCCTTTGAGGAAAAGGTGTTGTTGTACTTCAATGGGTAGCGCAACATTAAACCGTGGAGAGAGGTAAAGAACCCAGGGTTTTGCCTAAATTGTAAGCATGTTGCCCCATTTAGCCGAAAATAAGCCTTTGTGGGTCTCATGTTCAAGAAAAACCCTGGGTTCTAACGCTACCACGATTGTGTGCAGAGCTACCCTTCAATGAACCTACATCTTTATTGAAATAGGGGGCTTTAAAAGACAAAAGCCCACTTATTAAACGGAACCCCGTCATATACAGTGAGCTATAAATGAGAAATTAATAGGTGTCGCCTATGAAAGCGACTGGAATTCAAAATGGTTCGAAGAACCTATTTGAGGTGGAAGAGATAACCCGGAAACAAATACCTACCAGGTATCTTCTGTCCAATATTCTCTTAGCACCTGATCTTTCTCAAACATATCAACATCCCAGCCAAGCTTAAGGGGGGCTAAACTGGTTACGGTAAGGTTAGCCCAACAGTTAGGGCAGATGACTTTAGGCATCAACTCTGAGATTGTGTCAAAGTGAAGCTCCTCTTCACAATCTGGGCAGAAAACTATAATTTTTTGTTTATCAAGTACCATAATGTATCCCTTACTCCCTACTATAAGATTTGTACAATATATTTTGATATACCCTCAACGTATAGGTGATGTAAAACGGACTCACATTTGCTCTACAATCCCTTACTTATTGAGAAGATACACATTTTAGGCAACAAAAAACCAGCGTGCTGTACAGCCGTATCTTGTTTGGGTAAATTTTTATGTACAGCAGCTGGTTAGTAATCTAACCTGCTAAAAACCAACGTTGGTTCATTCACTTGATGGTTTAGTGGCAGAAAATAAGCAAGTACATTATGTTTCTGCGCGGAATAAGAACAATTTTGTATTGTACTGACTTTACCTATTTATTGCAAATTTTGTGAGTCAATTTTGTGAAAGTTAGAATCCATAGGCAGGCTATTGTTCAACCGTAACCAAGACCGTGGTGGGTATTAATTGGGCGTTAACTCCCATAGGTTTGGTTAACGTTGGCGAAACTTCGGTATCACCTTCGCCTAAGTCGGTAGCATCAAGCGAAATACGGACGAGAGCGGGGTTAGCTTCAATTTCATTCAGAGTGGGTAATGGGCCGGTCAGCAGCAGATCGACTTCTTCAGGGCTAACGGTGACGGTAATGTTGGATGGGATCTTTAACAGTTCTACCGGGCGAGTTATAGCCAAATCACCCCGGCGCTCTGTAATTTGAGCGTGTACGGTAACATTCTCAATTTTATGGCCTTCACTGTCAATGGCTTGTACTTCGGCCGGTAAGTCAAGCGGTACTTCGATGGTTAAGTTGCCTACGGCTTCGCTAATGTCGATGGGCAGGGTATCGACATAACTGGTTATGTTAGCCAATTGCTCTCTATCGCCTTGTAAGGTAACGCTGGCCGGAGACACGCTCAAATCACTCATCCAATAACCCGCCGGTGGAGTTCCGGTCGGCACGGCCCGCACGCTGACACTTCGAGCATTGACCCGTTGCCTGATGGGCACAGTGACCTGGATTTCATTGGGTTCCATGGTAAGCCCTTCTACCAAATCCCCCTCTTGATTGGCGGCTTCAAGCGCGAAGCGCCCCCTGATCGGCGCGGTTACGCCATCAAGCGAGATCGTTGCCTGAATTTGCTTTATGGATTCGACGAGTGGCTGGGGGCCGATGATAGTGGTTGTTGTGGGATAGATAACCGGTTCATCAGAAACTTCGTATGCTGCCGGTAGTTGCTGTTCATCAGTTAGATTGACCTGAATAGGCAGCGTGTTGGTAATAATAGGCGCTAATTCTAAGTCGATGGTCTCTGGGTCGGAGTCTAATACCAAAACCTGGCGATCACTGGGCGTGATCTGTACCGGCAAGCGGTGAATCCCTGGGGGTAAGTTTTCGAGTATAACCGTTGCCTGAAAACTATCTTCTGTAATGGTATTGAGTTTGTCTTCAATAGCTTGAACAATGGCCGAAACGGTTGACGGCGGCGGCTCAACAATTTCGGTATCAGTAGGAGCGCCAATAACCCGCAGCGGAATATTCTCGATACGCTTTTGCATAATATTATGGGTTTGTTCAAAGGCAAAGCCCCACACAATAAGCGCGAGAATAAAGGAGAGCAACAAAAACATGCTGTTAATCAAAAGCTGTTTTGAGTCAGATTGGACAGTTGATGCCCATAGCTTTTGCCAGCCCTGTCTTAGCAAACTCCGCACGGTCAATGAAGGCGGGGCATGGGTAGCCGGATCAAAATAGTCGGTCAGTTCTTCGCGCAATTGAGCGCTGGTCAACGGGCGGTTTAGATAGCCCTGACGGGCTGCTGAAATTTGTCCGGTTTCTTCACTAACCACAACAACCATCGAGTCATAGGCTTCGCTTACCCCTACCGCGGCCCGGTGGCGTGTGCCCAGACGTTTATCGGCTTCAAGTGAATTATGGGTTAAGGGCAGCACGCAGCCGGCTGCCGCAATGCGATCGATGCGAATGATAACAGCGCCATCGTGCAGCGGCGTTTTTGGAAAGAAGATCGTTTGCAGCATTTCGCTGGTCACTTCCGCATTGCAGCGGATACCGGTTTTGATGACCTCGTCCAGTGCATCGTTCCCTTCAATAACAATCAACGCACCCGTTTTTGTTGCCGCCATATTTTCTACCGCATGGAGCAACTGTGGAAAATAAGTCTCGGCGGTGCCTTGCTGCACGGCTTGCGCTAAACCAATCGTGCGGGCCACATGCTCGAAAAAGCGTCGAAGCTGCGTTTGAAAAATAATCGGTGTGGCTATCAAAATAGCCACCAAAATGCCCTGGGCCAACCAGTCAAAGGCCGGCAGCGGGAGTACAATAGTGACCAGCAGTAAGGTAATGCCGATGGCTAAAGCTTCTCGAAAAAGATAAAAGGTACTGCGCCGGATAACGGATAAAAGCACAAAAAAGGCAAAGGTCACTAAAGTTAAATCAATAAGATTGAGCCATGTAAGATTCGATAAAAGAAATAAGGCCTGATTAGACAATAATACAAGAGAATCCACGCGGAAAAATCCCCTCCATTCAAAATTGATACGTGAGGTTGCTCTTTGACCACGGCAAAAATGTTGAAGGTCTAAGCGATAATTCAGGGTAACAGCCCAACACATAAGCTATAAAATAGACCAAGACTATCTTGTTAGCTGCTGCTACGAACGAAGCTACCTAAAGCGTAAGCCAGTGTATCAGCTTTGCATTAATTAAAGTTGAACATCTCGACTATATGATGACATTAAGAGGAAAATTCAACAAAAATAGCGTCACCTGGTCTAAATTTCTGA
>JAGRBY010000236.1 GCA_020433835.1 Anaerolineae bacterium
TGGTGTCGTTTTTGACGTTGAGGTGTACTTGGCAGCCTACGCCGCAGTACGGACACGTTGAGCGGACTACCCTGTCGGCTTTCATACTTGCTCCTTTATAGATATACTGGTGATATATCAGTGGGTAATTTTTGTAGTAGGGACTGTAACAAATAATCGGTTAGAGGTCAAATTCCGGTGTTCTGTAGCATAGGGATCGCTTGCGGTGTAGGTATTACTGCCGAAAGGTTAAAGCTGAGAACAAACAATCAGGCATAAGCGATCCTTGTGATATAAATGTATTTCTTAGCCTGCGCCTTAGCCTCAGCCTTCTACGATCACAAATGAAGCGAGGTGTCTTCGGCATGAACACCAGCGCGCACCTCCTTACCTTCAATTAGCAGCGCGGCGGCCAGAGCGCTCAACAGGCACAGGCCGGCACCGGCTAACATCGCCATACGAAAGCCGGAGATAAAGGCGCGATCAATGGCTTGCTCAAGCTCTATGCGCAAATCGCCATTGACTTCGGGGGGGATCTCGGCACCGGCCAACTTGACGCGCTCTTGATCAAGCACGGCTTGCACATCGGGCGAAATATGAAGCTCGGCTAAATCGCGGTCGAGGCTGCGATTAAACGAGCCTAAAACGAACAAGCCCAGAACGGCAATCGCCAGCAGGCCGGCCACGCGCGAGACCGCGTTATTGATGCCGGAAGCTGTACCGCTGTATCGCTGTTCCACCGCCCCCAGGGCAGCGGCGGCAAGCGGCGGCGCGCTGATGGCCATGCTTACGCCCAAAACGGCAATACCCGGAAAGAAGGTTGTCCAATAACTACCACCAACTCCGGGAATGGCAAAAAGCACAAAGCCGATAGCGGCCAGAATCATCCCGATAATTAAAGGTCTTCGAAAACCATAGCGGTCGGCTAATCCACCGGCCCAACGCGAGAGAAGAAATATAATCAAGACAAACGGCAAAAAAGCTGCGCCGGTAGCCGTGGCCGAATAGCCCTGGACTTGAATAAAATTGAACGGCATAAAGAAGAGCAGTCCGCCCAGGCCGGCGTACAGGGTAAACGTTAGGATATTGGCTCCGGTAAAGGTGCGAGAGTGAAAGAGGGGGAGCGGCACCATTGGGGACGCCGATGAAGCTTCGACATAAACGAAAGCAACCAGAGCTATTGTGCCGCCAATTAAACCGACCATAACCCATAGATCACCAAAACCGTAAAACCCGGCTTCAATGAGGCCATAGGTGATACCTCCTAAGCCAATGGTAGCCAGCAGCGCTCCCAGCCAGTCCAGACCACCATTTGCTTGTTCATCGCGGCTTTCAGGTACGCGCCAGTAGAGAATAAACACGACAAGGATACATAGGGGAATATTGAAAAAGAAGACCCAGCGCCACGATACGTTTTCAACCAGCCACCCACCCAGAACCGGGCCAAGGGCCGTGGTCAGGGCTGAGAAGCCAGACCAGGTGCCGATAGCTTTACCGCGCTCCTCGTCCTTAAAATAAGCGCCGATAATTGCCAGGCTGCCCGGTACCAGCAGTGCTCCGCCAACGCCCTGCAATGCTCTGGCCCACAGTAGGTGCGAAACATCTTGAGCAAATCCACACCAGAGCGAGGAACCGGCAAATAAGGTGATACCCAACGCATAAATAAAGCGCCGCCCAAACTGGTCACCCGTAGCACCGCCGACCAATATCAAAGCGGCCATGAAAAGAACATAGATTTCAACAATCCATTGCACTTGAAAAACACTGGCGTTGAGATCGGCTTGGAGAGCCGGTAAAGCGACATTAATAACGGTACTGTCAATAAAGGCAATACTGGAGCCGATAATCGTTGCGGCTAAAACCCAGCGGCCTATTTTTTTGTGCCTAGAAAGTGCGGTCGTCGTTGACTGGCTCAGGCATTCGTCGACAATGGGTTCAGATAACTTGTCGGCTTGATGCATAATCTATCCTTAGAAATTTCAGTCGTAGTCAGTTGCGACAAGACAAAATGAAGTGTAGCAACAGGCTCAATGCTTCACACGTGCGTCAAGGGGGGTTCAGGTTAGGTGGATAACAATAGTTTGACCAAGCCTTGTGTTGAAAGAAAACTTCATGCCATACTACTCACTTTTTCATGGTCGGTAGCCTAATGGATAAACAACATTTTGATCGTACTCTACCTAAATTAACTATAGGTTAACGCTAAATTGCGGTGATGGTATCACGGAAGAATTCCCACATGAAAGCGGTACACCAGCTCAGCGCCCAGCCAGGCTGTGGCCAATACAGCCGCCAACCCCAACAGCATCACACCAAAGTAAGGCCACCGATGACGCACAAGGACATCAGGCCAGCGAAACCGCATATAGATGAGCAGCCCGTTGAGAATAATTAAGGTTACCCCGGCGGTAATATGCGAGTTAATATTGCTGCGGCGAGGATCATCAATAGCCAGGCGACTTTGGTCGATCAGGCCAAAGATAGTGGCAAATAAGGCGGCTGCCCAGCTTAGGATAAAGCTCCAATACGCAAACCGTTCGAGGTCAGACTGACCGCGCCACAGCCCCATACCGGTCATCAGCACACCCAAAATGTAGAAGGCGATGGGAAAGTGAACCGTTGCGGAATGGAGCGGATGGCCAAAAAGAGTCATAAGCCGATGATGCCAACCGTCCCGGTCATATTACGACTTCGCTGCGCCAACGTTTTTAGCCAACGTTGTCTTTTCCCCAATCCGATGTTCTTCGTAGCGGGCCAGGGCAAACAGCAGCGAGGAGAGCCGGTTGAGATAGCGCACAATCTCTTTATTCTCCAAATCCCCTTCAATGAGCAAGCGAGCGACATGGCGCTCGGCCCGGCGAACCACGGTGCGGGCTACATCGAGCCAGGCCCCAATCGTTGTATCACCAGGAATAACGAATTGATTTAAGGGAGGAAAGTCGTTGCCTAATTGGGTGGTGACTTCTTCCAGCCACGCAACACGATTGGCCTCCAGAGTTTTTGGCAGTTTGACCCCCCGTGGCGTAGCCAGTTCGCCCATAAGCAGCCATAAATCACGCTGAGCTTCCAAAATAATGGTCCGAGTTCGCTCGCTGGCCGTGGGTTCAGCCCGAACGACCCCCATAAAAGCACTTGCTTCATCGACCGTGCCATAAGCCTCCGGACGCAGATCGTACTTGGTTACGCGCTCCATACCGAGGAGGCTGGTGTAGCCCTCATCACCTTGGCCGGTGTAGAGGATGGTTTTCTTAGCCATAAATTGTTCATCCTTTTTGATGGCAAGTTGCCAACACGGTGCGGTATCAAAACCGTGTCAACCATCTGTGTTCATTCTATTTCTTCATCCATCCGAGAAATCGGTTTGATTTAGGCAGATTTGATAATACTTGCTGGGCGCGTCTCCCGCCAATTTGCTCTAACGACTCGCGGGCTTGGTAGCGCACCCCCTCGTGCTTTTCACCATGCAGCAGTTTCGCTAAAGGCTCAACCGCAATGCGCGACCCGCATTTACCAAGGGCATCGGCGGCCCAATAGCGAACCCCAATTTCGGCATCATTGAGCGCTTGAATCAGCGCTTTAGCCGAACGGGCTTTAATTAAACCTTTAACGCCCTGTTCTTGGCAAATTTGACCCAGCGCTCTAGCCGAGCCATAACGGGCATCGGGGTCCTCATCGTGAAGCAGGGTTTCAATCAAAGCATCGACGGCATTGATGCCTATCTGGTTGATCTGGTAGATGGCAAATTCGTGATTTTCCGGCTCATCCAGGTCATCCAGCAGCCGTTGCAGCTTTTCGGCCTGCTGACGAACCACTTTTTCTTTGAAAATTTGATTACGCTCATCGCGCAATTGTTTTCTATCCTGTAGCATCTGCCGGCGACGCAGTTGATTACGCTTTAGATTGACTCCGCAACGTTGGCAATGAATGGCATCAATTTTGTTTTTTTGGTGACACAAGACGCAATCTATATAAAGTGCGCTGCCGCATTCGGTACAGAAGCGTTGATCTTCGGCGTTTAGGGTACCGCAGCCGGGACAGGTGTTGACGGCATCCAGGCCAAGATCGGTAGCTAAAAGCGTAGAGCCGCAACCTGTGCATTCGATGAGTTGGCGGAGGGAGGCATCGCGATCAATCGGCGTGCCGCAGTTGGGGCATTTCAAATCGTGAAGTTTCATAAAACAAGTCTCTCGAAGCAAAACTGGGTAGGTGTGATACTGTAGATTTAATGTTAATTATGCCCGAAACACGTTACTTTCTCAATGTTTAAATGTAATTATTCAGCCGCAAGACGGCTTGACGTAAATCAGGCTGAGGCTAAGGCTAAGAAAAAAGCAAAAAAAAGCGCCAATTTCTTGAGCGTGTGGCGGCTCACCCTGAATTTGCCTGCTTAACCTCAGCCTTGGCCTTTGCCTACTCATGGTGACATCGATTGGCTGAGGTGTTACAAATTTCTTTCTCTTACGCCAACCGCAAGTTGGCTACCACATCCAATTCCCACCCACTGACTTTTCCCGCCTGCAAACGCCAGTAGGCGGCAGCACCGATCATCGCTGCGTTATCGGTGCAGAGATAAAGTGGCGGGATCAGCACCGGCCGGTCGATAGCGGTCATCATTTTGTTACGCAGCAGCATATTGGCCGATACTCCACCGGCCAGCAGCACTTCAGTAACATTATACTTCTCGGCAGCGGCTTTTGTTTTGCTGACCAACACATCGACAACCGCCATTTGGAACGAGGCTGCGATATCGGCAACCGGCATCTGGCGATGTTCGGCCTGTTTTTGTTGCAACTTCTGCTCCCTTGAGGGACGTCGTAATTTTTCGACCTTAGTATATTTTTGCGCAACACGCAGCACGGCGGTTTTAAGCCCCGAAAAGCTAAAATCGAACGAGTCGCCCAGTTTAGCGCGGGGGAATTTAAAGGCCGCCGGATTACCGCCCTTAGCAGCTTCCTGAATGGCCGGCCCCCCCGGAAAACCGAGATCAAGCACCCGGGCCACTTTATCAAATGCCTCGCCGGCCGCATCATCGATAGTTCGGCCCAGAATTTCGTAGTTGCCGTGGTTGCGAATGAGAACCAGTTCGGTATGGCCGCCGGAGACGATGAGACACAGCGCCGGAAATTGCTTATGCGGCGGATGGCCGCGATTTTCAGTATCGAGCCAGTTAGAGTACAGATGCCCTTCCAAATGGTTAACACCAATTAGCGGTATATTCTGAGCCAAAGCGATGCCTTTTGCCGCATTGACGCCCACCAACAAACTACCAACCAACCCCGGCCCGTAGGTCACAGCGACAGCCTCAATTTCGTTCCAGCCGGTTCGGGCCTCGATAAGCGCGTCTTGAACGACGGTGCCGATGGCCAGGATATGCTGGCGTGAGGCGACCTCGGGAAAGACGCCGCCGTAGCGCCGGTGAATGTCGATTTGCGAAGCGACAACATTCGACAAGATGCTGTAGCCGTCTTCGATCACCGCCGCGGCGGTTTCATCGCACGAAGATTCAATCGCAAGAATTTTAGTCATCAGATAATTTACCTTCTCGCCAGAGCGCAATGGCCTGGCGGTTTGTGTCGAATGCGATATCCGGCAGGTCGTCTAAGCCGAAGAAGTCCACCTGATCGGTATCATCGCCGGTAGCGGGTTGGCCGCCCACAACCTTACCTTTGTACATAATCAGCACCCCACTGCCCCGATAATCTTCATAGTAGAAGGCATCGATCAGCCGACTGATTTCAACCTCATAACCGCTCTCCTCCCGGCACTCGCGGATGGCGGTTTGCTGCGGTGTTTCGCCGATTTCCATGAAGCCGCCGGGAAAACACCATTTGCCCCGTTCCGGCTCCATTGTGCGGCGCACCATAAGAATACGCCCATCTTTTTCGGCCATCACGGCGGCGGTCACTTTGGGATCGATAAACTGAACAAAACGGCACTCTGCATCAGAGCACACGCGCCGAACCCGACCGTAAAGCTCGCGGTTGACCATCTCGGCGCGGCAGCGGGGGCAGTAGGTGAAACCTTGCCGCAGCGAAGCCGCCTCCTCAACGGTGAGGCTCAGTTCTTCGCCGCTATCAGACATAGGCATCGACCGCCTTTCGGGCAGCCAGGATGTTGGCCGTCGGTGCGACGATGGGGGTGACGCAGCCGGTGCCCAGAATAAAACGCTGCCCTTCGGTGGCTTCGATAGCGGTTTTGGCTTCGGCCATGACATCGTCAGGTGTACCGCGCACCATTGTCTCCCACTGGCGCAGCCCGCCGCAGAGCGCCATCGCCGTGCGCGTTTTGGCTTCGCCTAATGACGGCGGCGTTTCGACATCGTGCCAGTTGATGGCTTGAGCCGGATAACCGGCCACCATATCAAACATGACGTTAATGCCATGCAGATGAATCAAATTGAACCACATCCCCTCGGTTGCTGCCAAAATTTGCATGTCGAAGTCGTAGCAAAGCTCACGGTATTCGGTCTCCGTCAGTCGATTGTAACTGGCGTGCTGGAGTGCCAAAAAAATGCCGGCTGCGCCGGTCGGTTTGAGGGCTTCGATAAAGCGAATAATCGACTCGGTGATGGTAGCTAGACCGGCTTTAACGGCCTCCGGGTATTGACGAATGTCGGACAGGAGGCGTTCGCCAACCAGATTTTTGGCCTGTGATAACGGGTTGAATATCGTTTGGATGAAGGGGACATCTGCGCCGACCGACTGCCCGATCAAGCGATTGGCTTCGATAACCTCGCCCAGCAGCCCCTGGCGCGGATCGAGCGGCTTGAGCTGATACCAATCTTCCGGCGTTTGAATGATGCGCGGCCCCCAGGCGCGGGTACCTTCCAGGTTGCCCAGCCATGATGAGGTTGCGCCGTAGCCCTCTACGCAGAAGTTGCTGCTGGGGGTGACTTTGACGATATCGAAATCGAATGTTTCTTGAAACGTTAACGAGGCCCGGGCCAGTTCATCGCCAAATTGATCATCAACGGGCCAGTGCCGCCACAGGGCGACCGGCGGGCGATCAACCGCAGCCCCATTTATCGTCGCTTCGAGACGTTCTCGTTTTGACATTGTACTCATAGTAGATACTCCTCACTCTCGTATGCTGTTACAACCACAAATGTATTTTAGCCTAACCGCAATTCATCCTTGACCGTTTGATACAGGGTATCGGCTTTGAGATCGTGCAGCGTGTAGCAGGGCGCGGTGAGTTCTTCGGCCAGGGCCTGGGCCAGACCGCGATCGAAGCTGGCGTGTTCCATGTTGATGACCACAGAGCGGATACCTTCTTCCATAATCAATTTCGAAATACGGTGGGCTTCTTCCTGGGCCGGCAGATCAGACATCGAGACGTTGCCCGCGCCGTCGGTCAGTAAAATCATCAGCGGCATAATTTCGGCGTGAAGTCGGGTTTGCTGAACCAGCACTTTGTAGGCCAGATACAACCCGGCTGACAGCGGTGTTTTACCGCCGACCGGCACATCGGCCAGGGCTTTTTGAGCCAATTCGACGCTGGATGTGGGCGGCAGTACCAGCCGGGCATCTTCTTTTTGAAAGACGACCAGGCCGACTTGATCGCGGCGCTGGTAGGCGTCCATCAACAGGCTCATAATGGCCCCTTTGGTGGCTTCCATCCGCTCGGCGGCGGCCATACTCCAACTGGCATCGACCACAAACAGAATCAGGTTGTGGGCGCGACGCACCCGCACCTTATCATGAATGTCCTGGCTTTCAACGGCCAGGGCACGATTGGAGCGATCCCGGCCGAGTTGAAACGGGGCCGCGGCACGCAGCGTAGCATCAAAGGCAATATCTTTGGGTTTGCCGGAGGCGGGTCGGGCCTGAATGTAGCGGCCTCGCTTACGGTCGGTTTTGGTGTAGCTGCGTTTACCGGCTGAAGAACGGGTGACGTTATCGAGCGGAGTTGCTAAACGCCGGGGATTAAAATCTTCGCCGATGGAGATGGGGTTATTGCTTTTGCTCTGATCACCAGACGCGTTGTCGGTGTCCTGGTTGGGCGGCGGTGACCCCGGAGGCGGGGCCATCGCCGCTTCTTCGCCTTCTTCTAAGGATTCAGAATCGTTTTTTTTTCCTCGTTCTGCGAGGAAGAGTCGCCAGGGCTAACTTGCTGGCGGGCTTGTTCTTTGGCTTCCTCACGAATTTGCTCCAGCTTTTGCGACAACTGCTCGAACTGCGCGGTTGTATCTTGGAAGGGCTGGCGCTTGAGACGGTGGGGCAGAGCCAGTTCAGCAGCGATCAAAATATCGTGCCGGTTGATTTTACGCCGTTGGTTGAGAGCGGCGTGGGCTATCGCCGTTTTGAGAATGACGATATCACCCCGGTGGCCGTCAACTTGTAGTTCAGACATCAGTTCAGCGATGGTGTATAAATCGCTTTTGTTATAGGAAATGCTCGGCAGTTTGTCGCGGGCCTGGGTGATATGTTGGGCCAGATTATCCTCTTCGCTGCGCCATTTGGCGTAAAAGGTATTCGGGTCCATTTCAAATTCCAGGGTGCGCTCCAAAATATCCATCCGCTGTCTTGAGTCGGAGATGCTTTGGATATCAACACACAGGGCAAAGCGGTCGAGTAGTTGAGGCCGCAGATCGCCTTCTTCGGGGTTCATCGTGCCGACAAACATAAAGCGCGAGGGGTGTGAGAAGCTGATACCTTCGCGCTCGACAACGTTGGTGCCCATCGCGGCCGAGTCGAGCAGCAGATCGACCACGTGATCATCAAGCAAGTTAACCTCATCGACGTACAGTAGACCGCGGTTGGCGGCGGCCAGCACGCCGGCTTCAAAGTGGCGCTCGCCTTTTTTGATGGCCTGTTCGATGTCTAACGTACCGACCACCCGGTCTTCCGTCGCGCTAACCGGCAAATCGATAAAGCGAATACGATGCTGGCTGACTTCAAGCTCTTGGTTTTTGATTTTGCGCTCTTTGACCCAATCCGACCAGCTCGATGGATCATTAGGATCATCGTTAAACGGAGAGTCGACGAACACATCGATTTCCGGCAAGAGGGCAGCCAAGGCCCGGGCAGCGGTTGATTTGGCGGTACCGCGCTCACCTCGGATGAGAACACCCCCAATTTTAGGGTTAATAGCGTTCAGTACAAGAGCCATCTTCATCCGATCTTGGCCGACGATGGCTGTAAATGGAAAAATTGAGGGCATAGAGTTATTACGCTCCTTACGTTGCTAGTTAAATGGGTAAGCAGAGGGCTAACTCTGCTTAGGGTTCATAGTTTACATAGTATCCTCTCAAAAAGTAAGGGTTTTCGTAAGGCAAACTTAAGTTTGCCCTACACCATATTGATTGAGAAGATATGTTTAATGCTCTTCGTGCTCTCTTTGGGCCTGGGCAATAACGTCACCGACCACATGGCTGGGAACCGGTTCGTAGTGAGACAGTTTCATGGTATAAACGCCCCGGCCCTGCGTAATCGATCGTAAATCTGTTGCATAACGCTGCACTTCAGCCAGCGGTGCCTGGGCAGTGATGATGGTATTGCCCATAAGCTGTTCCATACCTGACATACGGCCCCGCTTGGTGCTTAAGTCGCCGGAAACATCGCCTGTATACTCTTCTGGTATGGTGATAACCATATCCATAATTGGCTCCAAAAGAATGGGACCGGCAGCCTGGAAAGCCAGTTTGAAGGCTTCGCGACCGGCAATTTGGAAAGCGATATCCTTTGAGTCGACCGGGTGTTCCTTGCCATCGTAAACAACCGCTTTGATATCAACCACCGGATAGCCGGCAATGACACCACCGTCCATGACTTGCTTAATACCCTTCTCAATAGAGGGCAAGAACGGCTGCGAGATGGAGCCACCAAAGATTTCGCTGGCGTATTCAAAGCCTTCGCCGCGTTCTTTAGGCTCAACGCGCATATGAAGTTCGCCAAATTGGGCTGCACCACCTCTCTGTTTTTTATGGCGATACTGAGCCGTACCGGGACGCGATACGGTTTCCAT